>NZ_JABSUV010000069.1:0-11994 GCF_013284275.1 Brevibacillus sp. HB2.2 | reverse complement strand
TATTTCAACAATATTAACTATATCACAACTCTACTATGATTTGCAAGAGCTCTTTCCTCATTTCTTTTATCGCTTGATGGCAACGAGTTTCAATTCCGTCATTTCTTCTATCGCGTATTTGACCCCTTCCCGACCAAGTCCGCTTTCCTTTACGCCACCGTAGGGCATATGGTCCACGCGAAATGTCGGAATATCATTTACCATCACCCCGCCAACGCGCAGCTCTTCTGCCGCTTCCAAAGCCAACGACAAATTGTTGGTATAGACACCAGCCTGTAATCCAAAGCGGGAATCGTTGACCAACGTAATGCCATGCCGGACCGACTCCACTGGATTGATGAGAACGACAGGGCCGAGTACTTCCTGACAAGATACTTTTGCATTTGCCGGTACACCCGTCAACACCGTAGGCTGGAGCATCCGATCCACGATCTGTCCCCCACACTCCAAACGCGCTCCTTGTAGGAGTGCCTCATGAATCCACTCCATCGCACGTTCTGTTTCCCGTGGATTGATCATAGCGGAATAGTCCGCGTCCTCAGAAAGCGAATCACCACCGCGTAGTGCTCGTGTTTGTTCAACAAAACGTTGGACGAAATCCTGATAGATTTCTTTGACCACATAAATTCTTTGCACAGACATACATACCTGCCCAGAGTAGGCGAAGGCGCCAAAAACGCATCGGGGAATCACTTCATTCAGTTGCACATCGCGATCAACGATCACTGCCGAATTCGATCCCAGCTCGAGCGTGACTCTTTTCATTCCCGCTCGATTGCGTATATCCAGCCCAACAATTGGACTCCCTGTAAAGGTCACCGCCCTGACTCTCGGATCAGACACAATTTGATCGCCAACGCTCGCCCCACTACCCGTGATCACATTGAGAGCGCCAGCAGGCACACCAGCTTGCTCTGCGAGCTCTGCGAGAAACAATGCGCTAAGCGGTGTCTGCGATGCTGGCTTGAGAACTACGGTATTGCCAGCAGCGAGAGCAGGTCCGACCTTATGGGCAACGAGATTCATCGGAAAAGGAAAGGGTGTAATGGCCCCGATAACTCCCAGTGGTTCACGCACGGTATAAGCCAAGCGTCCCTCTCCCCCGATCGCTGCATCGAGTGGCACGGTTTCTCCGTGGAGGCGTTTGGCTTCCTCTGCCGCAAACTTATACGTCTGAATGGTTCGAATCACTTCACCACGGGCTGTTTTGATTGGCTTCCCCGCTTCTATTGCGATGATCCGCGCCGCTTCCTCCAAGCGTTCATTCATCAAAATTGAGATTCTTTCAAGCAGGAAGGCACGTTGATAGGCAGAAAGGCGCCGCATGACGGCAGTCGCTTCGTGGGCCGCAGCAATTGCGTTTTCAACCAATGATGAGTCTGCTTGCGAAATTTGTGCAATCTCTTGACCCGTACATGGAGAGAGTAGGGGTGCATGAACAGTAGCTGGCACCCATTCTCCCCCGATAAAGCACGTTTTTTTCATCGGCATATCCCCACCCTCATTGATTGGCGTTCACCTTGCTATCATTCTCCCTCATACACGTGCCTTCCTGTCTCGATTTTGAAATATTTGGATATCTTTACTCTTTCACACTTTCAGCCACACCGCACCATTCCAGTAACGTCAGCGCAAAGATCTCCGCACAACGGAACACCTCATCCAACACGATGTATTCATTCGGATAGTGTGCAACCTGTGTGACGCCAGGTCCAACAACAATCGCTGGCGTATTGGCCAAAGCAGTCAACAAACCGCCGTCTGTTCCCCAAGGCGATGCTTCCACAATGGCACGATCTCCTGTCACAGCTTCAAACTGCGCTTGCAAAATATCCATTAACGGATGATCGAGCTCCACTGCTCCCGGAACCCAACGAGCTCCGAACCACTCCAGCTCAACAGGCTGCTCCTCAAACCACGGGTCGACCTCTGCTAGCTTTTTCAGTGCTGCCGCCATTTCCGCTTTGGCATCGTCCATCTGTTCTCCTGGGGCAACTCCCATCCTTCCTTCCAGCTTGACGAGATCAGCTACAGACGAAGGCCACTTGCCTCCCTCAATCACCCCCAGATTAATCGGGATTGGAATGGGCAGCTTGGCGTAAAGCGGATCGTCGAGTCGATCATTACGCTCTTTTTCCAGTTGACCAATTGCTTGAACGACGAGCATGCTCTTTTCGATGGCACTGACTCCCTCGTAGCGTGTCCCTCCGTGAGCAGAACGGCCTTTGACGGTCAATCTGAACCACATGGAGCCTTGCTGCTTCGGGAAAATTTTCATATTGGTCGGCTCTGGAATCAGGGCAGCATCCGCCTTGTAACCACGAATGATCGTCGCCAATGTGCCTGCACCACCGCTTTCTTCTTCTACGACGCTTTGAAAAATGACGTCGCCTTTCAGTTGCACACCCAACTTCTGTAGGACTTGGATCGCCAACAGGGAAGATAAGTTTCCACCCTTCATGTCGGTTGCTCCACGCCCGTAAAGCTTGCCGTCCTCAACCTTCCCGCTAAACGGATCATCGCTCCACTGTGCCAGATCACCCGCGGGCACTACATCCACGTGTCCGTTTAGAATGATGGACCGGCCATCTCCTTGTCCCTTCCACACACCGACGACATTCGGGCTGCTTTCAAACGTCGTACGCGGGGAGACAAAATACGGATGTGACACCAGCTCATCGCCTTCCATGACCCATAAGTCAACGGCCAGCCCCATCTGCTCCAAAAGCTCTGCAATACTTTGTTGAATGGATTGCTCTTCTCCTTGTACACTCGGGCTTTTTACCCATTGCTGTAGCAGTTGAACAGCGGCCTCGCGATCTTTTTCCAACTGCTCCCGTATAAGCACCTGCCAGTTTGCCATGTTTTTCCCCCGTTCCATGGATTTGTCTTTGCTTAGCGGAAAACGCCAACCTCTCCGTCCATCTTGAGTTCGGCTTCCGTTGCTCCAATCACGTCAGCGACACTGTATGGATACATGACTTCTCGCAGGTACAAACCATCTGGCATGACCTCCATTACAGCCATGTCCGTGATGATCAAATCCGCAGCTTTTGTCGCGGTTAACGGCAGTGAGCATTCCCGAACGATTTTCGAACGTCCGTTTTTATCCAGATGCGTGGTCACAACCATGACCTTCTTGGCCTTTTGTGCCAGCTCCATAGCTCCACCCATGCCAGGGACACGCTTGCCTGGAACGATCCAGTTGGCAATGTCACCATTTTGGCTTACTTCCAAGACTCCTAAAATCGTCATATCCAATAGTCCACGGCGGATGATGGCAAAAGCAGTCGCACTGTCAAAAAAGGATGCCCCTGTGGCAAGCGTGACAGGAAAACCGCCCGCATTGCATAGCATGGCGTTCTCCTCGCCTTTCGCAGGGCTTGGTCCTGTACCGAGGATGCCGTTCTCCGCGTGAAACATCACCCGTTTCTCAGCTGGGATAAAATCCGCAACTAACGTTGGAATACCGATTCCCAAGTTAATAATCATGCCGTCTTCCACTTCCAATGCTGCGCGGCGGGCAATACGTTCACGATAGCTCTCGGTTTCTTTTACTTCTCCCATGCCCATTGCCAGTTCACCCCTTCACTTTGGACGATAAAGTTCACGAAAACGCCCGGGGTGACGATTTCTTCCGGGTCGATCATGCCTACCTCTACTATCTCATCCGCCTCCACGATGGTAATGTCGCCCGCCATCGCCACTAACGGATTGAAATTGCGTGCACTAGTATCAAACACCAAATTGCCAAAGCGATCCGCTTTTTTCGCATGTACGATAGCCACTTCGGCAGTGAGCGGTGTCTCCAACAAGTATTCCTTTCCATCCAGAACGACCTTCTGCTTCCCTTTTTCCGCGATCGTCCCGATGCCGACATCCGAGAGAATGCCTCCCAGGCCGACTCCACCTGCCCGTACACGCTCTGCAAGTATCCCCTGCGGGCAGAACTCTACCTCCAGCTCTCCAGCCGTCATTTGGGCCCCTGCGTTCGGATTTGAGCCAATGTGAGAAGCAATCACTTTTTTGACGCGCTTTTCGGTCACCAGCTTACCTATTCCGATATGCGGGAAAGCAGTATCGTTACTGATCAGCGTCAGATCACGCACGCCCTTGTCCAAAATTCCCTGAATCAATGTAGGCGGGTTGCCCACCCCACCGAATCCCCCTGCCAACAGCGTCATCCCATCGCGAAAATGGGTGAGCGCTTCGGACAGGGAGACGACCTTTTCAAATCGGTTTGTCATCCTCGTTCCTCCTTCTCTATCCGATCAGTGCTTTGTCCTGGAGCTCTTGCTGAACAGCTATCACCGCTTCTTTCAGCAGAGCTATCAGTTCATCGATTTGCTCCGTAGTAATGGTCAGTGGAGGTGAGATGATGACAGCGTCTCCTGCCACTCCTTCGATCCCGCCCATTGCCGGATAAATAAGCAGGCCTTTTTCAAATGCTTTTTGAATGACCTTCCCGCCTACTCCTTGGGAAAGCGCAAACGGCTCTTTCGTCTGCTTGTTTTTCACAAATTCCAGCGCACACAGCATGCCAAGACCACGTGCATCTCCGATCAACGGGAGTTCGTCTGCCAGTTCTTTTAGGCGGGCAAGCAAATAGGCACCTTGTTCTGCCGCTTTTTCGACGAGCTGATGCTTCTCTACATAGTCGAGGACAGCCAGAGAAACAGCAGCGGATTGTGGGTTAGCACTATACGTATGTCCTGCCATAATCGAGCCGCTGCCTTTTGTAATCGTCTCAATGATTTCGTCCGAGACAATCGTAGCAGCCATAGGCGTGTAACCGGCACTCATGCCTTTGCCCAATGTCATCAAGTCAGGTACGACGCCCCAATGGTCGATCCCAAACGCTTTCCCCGTACGCCCTACTCCTGTCATTACTTCGTCTGCGATAAACAAAACCTCATACTTATCACAAATCTCGCGAATACGTTGGAAGTAACCGTCTGGCGGCACGACCGCTCCCCCAGAAGCCCCGATGACAGGCTCTGCGATGAATGCCGCTACCTGCTCAGGTCCTACGCGCAAAATTGCGGTCTCCAGCTCGTTTGCACATGCAAGCGCATACGATTCGAGGGACATGTCTTCTGGTTTGCGATACGGATATGGTCCTGTGATCGCCGGATAGTCAGCCAATAATGGGGTGAAACGCTTTCGGCGCAAGACGTGCCCAGACATCGAAAGTGCGCCCATTGTAATCCCGTGATAGCTCATCCAGCGGGAGATAATCCGATTTTTCGTTGGTCTTCCTTTTTCCTGCCAGTATTGAATCGCAATTTTTTGTGCTGTCTCCGTTGCTTCCGAACCGCTGCTGACAAAAAACGTCCAGTTCAGAGAGCCTGGTGCCCACTCTGCTAGCTTTGTAGCCAGCTTCTCCACAGCATCGCTACTGAAATGCGAGCGGTATACAAAGGAAACTTCCTTGGCTTGCGCATACATCGCCTCAGCCACCTCTTCTACACCATGACCAATGCTTGCCGTCACCGCTCCACTGGAACCATCGATGTAACGATTCCCCTCTTTATCGTAAAGATAGATGCCTTTTCCGTGAGAAATAACCGGATACTCTTTGCCCAATTCAGGCTTGATTACATAGCTTTTCGTCATTTTCGTCGCCACCTCGCTTATTCTCTACCTCTATCCTAGCTGACCAGCACGCAAGAGCCATCCTACGTGCTGGCAAAAAAACATGGAAAAGAGACAAAATCTTTTGTACATTTTGTATAAGAGAACCTTTACCGAGAGCTTTTGGAGGAGATGCCTGATGACCATCACGATAAGAGAAGCACTACAACTGC
This sequence comes from Brevibacillus sp. HB2.2, assembly GCF_013284275.1. Taxonomy (NCBI): domain Bacteria; kingdom Bacillati; phylum Bacillota; class Bacilli; order Caryophanales; family Paenibacillaceae; genus Brevibacillus; species Brevibacillus sp. HB2.2. Next base: position 6,187 of record NZ_JABSUV010000069.1, on the reverse strand, counting down.
CGGATATGGTTCACACCAGGCTGATCGCAGGAGCAGGCGGACTCGACAATCCGATTCGTTGGGTAACAATTGTCGAGGTACTGGAGGATACGAGTCGCCTGCAAGAAGGCGAATTTTTGATAACAACCGGATTTGGACTGGCTGAGCATACAGAAAAACTCGCTTCTTTTATTCCTTCGTTGGCGAAGCAAAAGCTGAGTGGCGTTGCGATTCATACGGGCTTTTATTTACGGGAAATTCCCGAGACGTTTTTGACCTTGGCGGATCACTATCAACTTCCATTGATTGAAATTCCCACGGAGATAAACTTCTCCACCATAACCAAAGCCATTTTGCAGCCGATCATGAATCGGCAATTTGAAACGCTGGCCTATTCCTCGGCGATTCATAACCGAATGATTGATGCTGCCCTGTCCAAGGGAGGCCTTCCCGCCATTGCTGGAGAGCTTGCAGCACTTACTGGAGGCGTCGTGTCGCTCGTCGATGCATTAGGTTTTGAAGTCACACAGCATGGCAGTTCGGAAGCACTTCCGCTTGATCAGTCTCAGGAAATCGCGCATCGTGTACCGATTCGCGCCAATCGCGAGCATTTTGGCACGTTGACCTTAACGAAGCCCGAGCACGCCTGGAAAGAGCTCGATGACGTCGCTCTACAGCATGCCTCTACCTTATGTGCACTCGAATATGTAAAGGAAAGAGCAGTAGCCGCAACGGAATGGCGGTTAAAAGGGGATTTTGTGGAGGAGTTGCTGAATGGGCAGCAGATGACCCATACGGAGCTGGAGAGCCGTTGTCGCATGCTGGGGTACCCGCTTACTGGTCATCATCTTTGTGTCGCTGTTCGTGTAGAGGTAGCCGATCAGACGATGCTCGGAGACATGCATCAAAGTGTTATTACGTTGATGCGGAGGCTTAGCGACCGTCATCAGCGCTCTTATTTGCTGCGCGAACGACCGCATTGCCTCTTGTTTATTTTGCCGGATGATCAGACGAGCCTACGCCTGTTGGAACAGCTTACTTCCCGCTGGAGAGGGCTGCACCCTGAACTTGCCCTACAGATCGCCTTGAGCAATCCCTGCGAGCAATTGCCAAACGTCGTCAGTGCCTCCGAAGAAGCGATGTTTGCTCTACAAGCGTACCCGCTATTGGCCCAATCCCCGCAAATTTTGCGATACCGGGATATGCAGGGCTATCAGTTTTTGTTTCCGTACCATCGTGAAAAAGAAAGCTTGCTGCGTCTGTGGAACCCATTGCTGGAACCATTAATTCGCTATGATACGAAATACAATCAACAGCTTCTCGAAACCCTTGAGGTGTATTTGGCTCAGAATGGAAACGGGCTACAGACCTCGCAAGCCTTGTATATCCATCGACATACACTCAAGTACCGGTTGACCCAAATTGAAGAAAAAACAGGCTACCGCCTGGAGGATGCTCATCAACGCTGGCAGCTTCAATTGGCCTTGATGGCCCGACGTCTGCAACAGCAGTTGTATCCTACAAACAGGTAGCCTGTTAATCCCTCGTCGGGCGAAGTGGCTTTACCCATATATTCATGTCTTCATAGCCTGAAAAGATCGTACAATTGTTAATCAGCCGTCCTCGGTATGCATAGCCCATCTTGGCAGCCGTCACATTCATTCCTGCTGATTGTGCCCGGGTCAAGGTGTACAAAAAGTAAATCCCCGTCTCCTCCATCCTTTGTTCCAGCGCGATAAACAGTGGTTGGAGGAGGCCTTTCCCTGCATGGTCTGGATGGGTCGCACAATCCGTCATTTCCGCAGAACCAAATCGTTCGGATACTTCAGCTGATGCAGCACATGCAATCTTGCCTTCAAATTCAACGACATAGTAGATGGTACCTTCCTGCATGGTTTTGCGAATGTAGGACGGGTCGTTCATCGGTGTAGGATACGTCGCGAATACCAGTCCATACAAACACGCCAATTCCTTCGTGTCTGCCTCCGTTGCTTCACGCAGGTTGTATCCCTCTGGTAATGATTTCTCTATCGTACTCCCCGCTTTTGACAGGCTCAACGTAAGAATTTCCTCGGCAAGTTTTTCTGCACCAGAGGTAGCCCGCTCTTTTGTCAGATAGCAGGTGAGCATCTGTGCGTTTTCCCCTTGAAAAAAACCATCAATGGTTCCCTCAAGCTCGTACCCCAGGGATTGCCATTGTGGAATATCTTGTTTCTTCCCGTACACAATCACTTTTGTAGCCTCTGACTCTTCAGCCAGCTCCTTCATGACCCGATCCCACTGCTCGATTTGTGATGGTTCATACACGTGCAGCTTTACGCGGCCATTTTGTCGATCAATGATCAGGTCGCCAGCCTCCTGTGCGCCTACAACATTTATCACGGTCTTCATCCTCCCCTGCAATACTCCTCCTCTCATTGTAGCAAAACGAGTAAGGCCGTCATCTGCCAATCTGTATAAAAAAGCGTTCCTCATGCACAAAAAAACAGCAGGTGGGCATTCTGTTGGGTCATATTTACCGGTTCTTCATACCATGAGAGTAGGTGCTTCATGTGCGGGAAGGAGGGTGTTTTTTGTGAGCTGCAATAACAATTTTGCCCTGATCCTTGTCCTCTTTGTCCTTTTGGTCATCGTACTCGTCGTAATCGGATAGACTTCTGGAGATGCCTCTCATGTCAGGTCGTATCGAGGGGCCCTTTACATATGATAGTAGAAGGTAATGACACGCTCGAGAAGGGAGGAAGCCCTCGTGCCCCCACTTATCTATGCCCATCGTGGCGCTTCCGGCCTGTTTCCGGAAAATACGATGGAATCGTTTCAAGGAGCCGTCCGACGAAAAGCCAATGGGATCGAATTAGACGTTCAGCTCAGCAGTGACAATAAGCTGGTTGTCATTCATGACCATAACCTGGAACGCACGACCAATGGTTCCGGTTTGGTTCGCCACTACACATTGCGTGAACTCCGTCAGCTTCGAGCAGATAAAGGCTCGTCTATGCGACTACCAAAAGCACACATTCCAACCCTACAGGAGGTATTCCAGTCGTTTGTCGACTCACCACTGCGCTTCATCATCGAGATGAAAAATTTTTTCCTCGATCAACCTCACTTAGAGGAGCTCGTCATCGAACAAATCAGACGTTATCAGTTAACAGAGCGAACCATCATTTCAACATTTAACTTCGACAGCCTTTTACGAATCAAGCAATTGGATGCCAGGCAAACAACAGGACTTTTATACGTGGGACCACTCGTCAAGCCTTGGGAAGTAGCCAGCAGATATCGTGCTGATCAACTGCACGTCCCTTATGATCAATTGACGGAAGACTTGGTCAAACAAGCAAAGCAGCATCATTTTGAAGTTTTGAGCTGGACGGTAAATACTGGTCGGCAAATCCAGCGAGCCATTGACTGTGAGGTAGATGGTCTGATCACGAATTACCCGAAGCGTGCGAGAAATCTGATTCGCAATCTTTAAAAAAGAAAGGGAGCCCTTAAAAAGGCTCCCTGCTTGTTGCTATGACTTTTACGTGCGTGGTACGAATAACTTTCCTTGCCAGCTATTCCGCGCTTTCAGTTCTGCGTCAATGCCATTCAGAACTTCCCACTTTTTACGACTCCACATCGGTCCAATCAAGAGATCAGGTGGTCCGTCCCCTGTGATTCGATGGACAATCATTTCTGGAGGTAAAATTTCCAATGTATCTACAACGAGCTTCGTGTACTCTTCCTGCGATAGGAATTCCAATAGACCTGCTTCATATTGCTTCACCATCGGCGTTTTGCGCAGCAGATGCAACAGGTGTATTTTGATTCCCTGCACATCCAGATGTGCTACAGCATCTGCCGTCTGCATCATCTCTTCGTGGCTCTCTCCTGGCAATCCATAGATGATATGAGAGCATACACGGATGTTGTGCTTGCGCAGCCTCTCTACAGCGTCCACGTAGCATTGATAATCGTGCGCTCGATTAATTAACTGGGCTGTGTGCTCATGGACTGTTTGGAGACCAAGCTCCACCCACAAATATGTGCGCTCATTCAATTCAGCCAAATACTCCACGACGTCGTCTGGCAGGCAGTCAGGACGTGTGGCAATGGAGAGTCCAACTACGCCTTCTTGTTGGAGGATGACTTCGTACATCTCCCGCAGCTCCTCCACAGGCGCATACGTATTTGTGTACGCTTGGAAGAAGCCCAAATACTTGGCTTGTGGCCACTTCTCGTGCATGCGGTTTTTCACATCATGGAACTGTTTTTCCAGATCCATTCTGCGGTCACCGGCAAAGTCTCCAGATCCTCTCGCGCTGCAAAACGTGCAGCCGCCTGTCGCTACTTTCCCATCCCGATTCGGGCAACTAAAACCGCCATCCAGTGGAACCTTGAAAATCTTTTCGTGAAAAGTCCCTCTTAAATGATAATTCCATGTATGGTATCGTTTATCGCCCCACAACAATGGGACGTCGTTGTTGTGAATATCTGTCGCGAGCTTCATTGCTGTTTTCCTCCTATGGGCACCGCTACGTCTGGCGCTGGTGCCTTAATCCCGTTGGCGAACGCTACTTGCTTGATCACGTCATTATACCAAATTCGGCAACGGTCTCGCTACTTTAAGATAATAGGAAAACCACAGGTGAATATTCCCCCTGTGGTTTTTGCTTGTTTACTTCGCTATTGCTGGATCTCCTCGATACGAATCGCGCGTGTGTGAGAGGTATGACTCCACTCCTGGTTTTTCTTCGTAAAGAACGCGTAAAACATAATCGGAAGCCAGGTCAGGAAAAAGAATGGCAGCAAGAGGAGCCCGAAATACCCCTTCCACGGTACTTTATCCAAGTAGAGAGCCAAGAGCGGCAACAGGTAGAACACGGCAGTAGAACCGTATACCAGCCATGTAGGCAAGATCGTGGATACTGTTGTCAGCGTACCGATATCAAAAAATCTTGCCAAGAACAATACCGACATCATCGTCACCATCAGCACATACATCGGTTGGAAGAGGTAGAAGGCTGCGTCAAGCATTCCCAGCTTTCTTGACTTCAATCCATTAAACAATACAGCTCGAATGTAGCGTCCTGCCACATCGTAGTGCCCTTGCATCCAACGCAAACGCTGGCGCATAGACGATTTTAAGTCAATCGGTTTTTCATCCCAGACCTTGGTGTCATGCGCCCAAGTCGGGTAAATACCGCGTTCAATACAACGTGTTGCAAATTCCAGGTCTTCCGTGAGACTGGTTGCTCCCCAACCCATTTCTTTGAGCAGGTTGCTCTCAATGCACAAGCCAGTTCCGCCCAAAGTGTTCGGCAGTCCCAAATTGTGACGAGCCAGCTGCCACATACGGTTTGTAAACCAGTAGGTAACCGCATAGGACAGCGTAATCCAGGAATCAAACGGGTTCTTGGAGTCGAGGTAACCTTGAATTACACGAGCCCCTTTGCAAAGACGGTCATTCATTACTTTCAGGAAGTTTTTCTCAACCAAGTTGTCAGCATCAAACATGACGACAGCGTCGTACTGCTTAGGTCTTGCCCAGAGGTTCTCCAGCATCCATTCGATGCCGTAGCCTTTCCCACGCTTGGATGTGTCAAAACGCTCACATGCAATTGCACCATGCGCCCGACTAATTTCTGCCGTGTTATCTGTACAGTTGTCGCAAATGACGAAGATGTCGTACATTTCACGTGGATAGTCGAGTTTCTTCAGGTTTTCAATAAGCGGAGCAACTACGGCGCTCTCATTGTGAGCAGCCACGAGCACAGCAAACGTCTTTTGCGGCTCAGATGTTACTTGCTCTTTTTTGCGGAACAGGCCTGCACAAGAAACCAGTGTTTGGTATGTGCCGATTACGCCCACCGCAGAAGTAAATCCGATGAATAATCCCTCAATGATCTCTCTAATTACACTCATGGGTTCTTCTCCTCGACCTAAACCAGATTGGGTCTGATCTGAATTTAGGTAGTGTTGTTTTTCCAACATTTCTCTATTGTTTTTCTCTCAATTGGCAGTTTACATCAAATACGATTCATAAGCAATGACCCAAAAGTGGGAAAAAATAAGGCACTGCTATCACCTTTCCCACCTTTTTCTCTTTCTATTCGACAGTGCTTCGCAGTTGGCAGAAAAAAAAGCCCTTGTCGAAAAAGGCTCCGTTTATTTAGAAAAACACAAACACTCGTTTCCATTTCTTCCTGATTGTTTCCGGGAT
>NZ_JABSUV010000068.1:0-12694 GCF_013284275.1 Brevibacillus sp. HB2.2 | reverse complement strand
CACTATTATTCAGAACACACGACCGCGAGCTTGTCCAGGATTGAAAGTTGAATTTAAAGGTGTACTTTTCGCTAATGGTCGGTTTTTCTCAGTCTTTGACGTTGAAAACTCAACAGATATTTCAGTACTTGTTAGAATCAGCCGTGAACGAGCGCAAAGGCTTATCCGCAATGGAGCACGGAGAATTAAAGTTATTAGAAGACCTTTCTAACGATTTCACTTAAAATCTGTTAACCTGCACAAGATTGAACCTATCTTGCTGCAGGTTTTTTTATGGAGTTTCACCTCCTCAAGATTGAAAATAAGGTTGTCAATTTAACAAATCGTGTGTTAAATCCTGTTAACAGTTCCACTTGTGACCTTTCGGATGGTAATCCAGTCTAATATGTTAAGCAAAAGTACCCTCTAGTGCAGAAAGTGGTGATACAAATGAGTTTAATCATTACTGTAATTACCTTCGTTATTGTAGCTGCAATATTTTGGTGGATCTTTACATCCATTAATAAAAATCAATTACCAAAAAGAACAGATTTTACACCTTACGACGATATGATGTCTGGGCGTGTTAAAAGAGATCCGCTTTACTCGTTTATGAATCAGGAAGAGGAAGAGAAAGAAAAATAGCTTGTTTCCAATGTAAATCACCACTCTTTCAACAGTATCGATCGCTCCTTGTTGAACAAAACAGCACCGCTACGGAAAAAGTGTTCCAGATAAGTTGTATGATCCGGTATATGACTGATAATCCAGGTCAGCCATGCTCCACTTGCCCGGGGTAGTGCAAAGTTCGCGTTATTTTACTCACCTGTCGCACCTCCTTCCGCTTCGTTTATCTCTGTGAGCCAGAGATACTATTACTATCCTAATGCTTTCTATTTCTTACACGCGCCTAGTTAAAGTGAAAATTCAGAAAAGACTGTATACAAATAATCACCTCCATGTGTTACTATTTAATAGAAAGTCAAATTCATCCATAAATAGGAGGTGATTAGGAATGTTCAAGAAACTTCTTCAAAAGTTAGGTAGTCAACCCCAAGCTAGATGTACTCCTCCCTGCCTTTGGTTTCCACCCTACACGAAATGCATGTGTCCAGACTAAGTGAGATATTACCAAAGAGGCTATCCCATAGACCATGAAAATGGTAGAGGGGTGGTCTTTTTTTCATCCATCTTTCCTTGCTCCTTTCTTTGAGGGGTATCCGGGCAAAACAACATAAAAAAACCCTCCCTTCCGACCAAGGGAAGAAAAGGGAGGCTGGGTGGACTGGGTTCAAATCTCTAGTTCACCAAGTCGAACGAGTTCGACTACTGCCTGAGATCGACCTTTGACACCTAATTTTTGCATGACATTACTAATGTGATTGCGCACAGTCTTTTCGCTGATGAAGAGTTGTCCGGCAATCTCTTTGGTTGTCTTATCTTGGACCAAGAGTTCAAACACTTCTCTTTCGCGATTCGTTAACAACGGCTTGGTTTGGTCGCTACCCTTCAATCGTGCCACCCCTCCTTGTGGGCTCTACAGGAACAAGGTTGAGGGATTACAGAGTCACCTTATCCTATGATGGGGGGTGGGTGATGGTGCCGGAATTTCAAGGATTTTAGGCTTTTGCCTTACATCCTATTCAGAAAATGGGCAATGGGTTCCGAACACCGATGAGAAACCTCTTCGACATCCGCCGTGAATTTTTATGTTCGAGACGACGATAGCCGCCAGTTGTTCCCCGTTCAGATCGCGACGAGTTCGCCTCGCCTGATGAGATTGCTATCGGAACCCAATGCCAACACCGCCCCCGACACTCCAGTCTATTCATCCGAGACATATACTGCTCCCTACAATTCGACTTCCATTCCACTATTTTTAACCCGATCAACCAAAAGTGCCCTTGATTCGTAAAAATCAAGGGCACCACAACTTAAATAAATGGGGTACGACTATACGTCTGTTCGAATTTATCACGCAAGCCTTTGGCCAGTAGACTAAAGGAACCGATTGCAAGCATATAAGCAGCAAGTGGGATCAGGAAAATCCACGTGTAATTCGTGTAGACAAAGCTTCTGTATGTCCCAAGCAGTCCTGCCCATTCATGCGTGATCGAGTGAAACTCAACCGGGTCATAGTACATAGTCGTGCCGCCTACATAAAGACCAAATATCCCGAGAAGACCCATCAACGTCATCGTGGCAATCATCTCTGTCACCAGGACAATGACCAGATGCTCCTTCAAATGCGGCAGGATGTGGCGAAAGATGATCTGATCCCGCCCGGCCCCCAGAGAGGTCGCAGCTAAAACATACTGGGATTCCTTGATTTGCTCCGTTTTTTGACGGATGGACGCAGCTACCGAAGGCGTCCCTAGCACAGCCACGACCACTATGAAAAACAATACGAGCGTAAACGTTGGCAATTCGGGATTGATATTGATTCCTTTCAATAAAAAATAGACAGGAATAAATATGGGCATGTATCCCCAGGCGTTCTCAATCGCAATCCACCAACGCTGCTGCTTGTCCAATATTCCAATATTCAGTCCGATCCATGCTCCCATCAATAATCGCAATAACGCAATCATGAGCGTAATAAAAATCGTATACGGTGCCCCGTGGAGCAGTTTTGTAAGCAAATCATAGCCCCATTTATCCGTACCCAACAGATGCTCGCTTGACGGTGCCAAAGGAGGCGAAATGATCACTTGCTTCCCGTTCACCATCTCATTACGCACTTTCGCCTGGTAATCGATGTCATAGGGGGCTAAATAGGGTCCGGCTACACCGATAATGATTAAAAATAATACCAAGATACTGCCTAGCCATAAAGACCAATTGAGCCGTTTCCTCATACCATACCCTCACTCATTCCAAAAGAAGTCTGGGTTATTTATATACAACCGCGCGTTCAATCACATACAAAATGAGACGAATCAATCCATAGACCAAAATGGATAGCAAAATAATACCTAACAGTCCCATGACAGCAGCATTGAATTCGTAGCTGCCATCTTTGCTAAAAATAAAGCGGGTCAATCCTACGACGTTTAATAAGTACTCAACAATAAACAGGTTGGCTACCGAAATCGCAATCGTCTTCTTTAAATCAGCAATGAGAAACGGCTTGATATTTTTATAGACATGGTGAATGAGAACATGCCAGATCCCCATCCCCTTGGCAAGAGCTGTTTTAATGTAGTCTTCGCCGCCGATTTGTGCATACTTCAGACTGACTACCTTCATGAGAAAAATCGTTGGTCCAATGGACAGTAGCGTGATTGGAAACCAAGTACTCTCAGAGTCACTTACAGGTGACAGGGTGATAATTCGAATGTTCGTCATCTTGTAAAATCCGACCGCACCCACAATCGAAACAACGATCAGAATAAAATCAGGAATGGTGGCAAGTAAATTCAAAACCTTTTGAAATTGGCGCACAATCCGAAAGCGCTGCAATAGCAATCCAAAAATAATACTAGCAAGAACGGCGACAATCACACTTGCGAATAGTAGTTCAAAGGAGCTAATTGCAAATGGGAGGATATCCTCTGCGATGCTCCTTTCCGTTTGCCCGGAATAATAGGTTCCGAGGGAGCCCTCTGCAAACTGCTGAATCAGATATACCGCATGGACTACGATATTTCCTGGTTCGAACACGATTTCTTCCTTTTGCGTATATAGCATGAAAGGCCCACCGCAAACGGCGATAACCAGGAAAAACATCCCAATTAATTGTTTTACATAGGTCAAGCTCTCATACCCCCTTACTATTTCCAACAATACACTATCTATTAAAAATCATCTAGACAATAGAAAATATTTTATTTTTTAATTCTATTCAAACAGAAATAAAAAAGTGGCTGAGCAGGATAGCCTGTCAACCACTTCTCCATTCATGGGAACAGTTGATTCGAAAAAGATGATAGCTGATTGATTACTTCGTAGAAGAAGTAGCTACACGCAGCTGCTCATTTTTCATGAGAAGATTTTGAATCGAAGCAGTGAATGGTTTTCTTACTCCGTCTTTCAAACGTGGTACCATTGGAATCATCTGATAGACCTCCCTTCTGACAATATCTTCTTAAGAATAGCATTTTTCCTTATTTAACGTCAATTGCGTCCATTCCCAGATAGGAAGCGAGCTGATTGATTTCGGATAGGTAGATGTTTTCTTGTCCATAATAGCCCTCCTGCTCCCCTGCAAGCTGTGCAAATTTCGAATAGAGCCGGTTCAGATAAACATGATTAGCATCTGCATGAAAGGTTACTTGTTTCACGTGTTCATTCTCTTCCTGGACCTGTCTAATAAGATGGCGAAAGCCTTTTAAAAACACCCTGCTCCTTCGATATTTTTCTTCAACGATGACGGAATGGATATAGCAAATTTCTCCCTCTGGGTCTGATTGCCTGTCTGCTGTCAAGTATTGATAATGACCCCATCCGATCAATTTACCTCGCTCGTCTTCTATGAGGATCAAATGAGAATCCGGGAGAAACGTCAAAATATGAACGAGCGTGTCACTAAGGGAAAACATACGGCTAAATTCCAATCGATTGCGCATAAAGAATAGCGTGAATTGGGCAAAATCATTGTCACTGGTACATTTTCTAAATTGGACATGCATCCTTTACACACCGCCTCTCTTTTTTCTGTTGGTTAACGTATCACTTCTACCTTTCCGCGTGCGAGGAGCTGGAACTTCTCTGCTGCTTCTCCCATAGTCTTGTGTAATAGCCTCGCTTTTGCAACAGTTGAGAGTGTGTCCCTTGCTCCACTAGTTCCCCCTGCTCCAAAACAAATATTTGATCCATGTCCGTTATGGTCGACAAACGATGTGTCACCGTAATGACAGTCCGATCGCTGGAAAGCTTCGCAAAGGTCTTGTTTATTTCAGCCTCAGAAATGGGATCGAGAGCAGAAGTTGCTTCATCCAGAATGAATAGAGAAGGATTGCGAAGAATCGCTCGAGCAATGGCAAGTCGCTGCCTTTGTCCCCCCGAGAGATTGCTACCCCCATCCAAAACTAGTGTCTCGTACTTGTCTGGTAGACTCATGATAAAGTCATGGATCTCCGCTTGCTGTGCAGCCATCCTCAGCTCGTCGTTGGTCGCATCGAGCTTGCCGAGCCGGATGTTTTCTGCTATTGTTCCGTGAAAAAGAAAGTGATCCTGAAAGACGACCCCTACATGGTTGCGGAAGGCTCCCCGATTCCTTTCATCTAGTTTTGTGCCGTTTATCTCGATATGACCAAAACTAGGTTGATAAAAGCCTAATAACAACTGAATGATCGTGCTTTTTCCAGACCCGCTGGAGCCAACAATCGCAATTTTTGACCGTGCTGGAATCTGCATGTTGATTTGCTTAATCGATAGCTGATTTTCCTGATAGCCAAACGTAACATTTTTTACGGACACTTCAGTCGTACGAAAATCGATCTGTTCCGATGCAGAATGGTCGACTTTTTCACTAGGTTCATTCAGCACCTTTTGGATTCGCTCCATACTGACTTGTGCATCTGTCATCAGTGGAAGCGTAAAGGTCAGATTAAACACAGCATTCCCCATCGACGTATACATGGTGAAAAAGGCGACAAGCGAACCGACAGAGATTCGCCCGGTGAGTGCCAAATAGGAACCAAAGCCAATGATCGTAAAGTTGATGAGTAGTAAGCATAGCGCAGGAATTCGTTCCAGCTTCGCAGCCATCAAATTTTTGCGATAGTTGCTGACCAACAGCAATTCGAGTCTTTCCATGAATTTATCGATCATGACAGCTTGCAGGTTGAACCCCTTGATAACCATCTGCGCTTTCGTATTTTCCTGGACATCATTCGTCATAGCCGCGAGCTGTTCTTTATAGGCAGCATTGATTGCGTGGGCACGTCTTCCAAGCAAATAAGGGCCTGTAAAGATCAAGATTGCCCCAACCAAAATACACAGCGCCATCACCCATTCCAAATAAAACAACACCATTGTACTAATCGTCACGACCACCAATGACTGAATACCTGTCGTGAAGAGAATCGCTAACGATCTGTCAATGACAGGCAAATCCACTGAAAAGTGAGAGATCAGTTCGCCCGAGCGCGTTTTATGGAAATAGCTGACCGGCAAATATTGCATATGCGCAAACAGTTTTTTCCGCAAATCATTTTGCACACGTGCATTTAGTTTTGCCAGCACATAATCACTGATCATTCCAGCACTGATACAGATAAACCCGCTAATCGCCAAGACTGTCATGATAACTGAGAAAACGTGCATATCTTTGGGAACAATCGCTCTATCAATGATGATCTGGAAACTGAGAGGTGCCAAGGATAAAAAAAGTAGATCAAGTGAAAGCGTGAGGAAAAAAAGGGAACTCAGGAGCTTATAGGGGCGTAGGTAGCCAAACAGGTTTTTGATGACGAACAGCATCGTAACGTCTCCTTCTTGGATTAGAAAAATGGTTCATGTTGAAACCTGGCCGCATAGGATTGCCAAGCCTGAAATGAGGCGCGGTATTCATCCAATGGACCGTTTTCCGTTTCCACAGAAGCTACTCGATCTGCAATCTTGGCAAACAATTTGCGTAAAGAGTCGTCTGAGGAAGTCCAGAATCGAAACTCCTTCACGTCCTCCTCCATATAGGAGATATACTCAGTTACATACTGAAGGGCATGCAAAAAAAGACGACTGCTGCGATACTGTTCCAAAAAATAGATCACCTGTATTTGAACGATATGCTTGTCTTCGTACTGATTCTCACCTGTCCCATAAATGTACGAAAAGGCACCGATCACTTCATCGTCATCGTTGAAGCAAAGAAATGCTTTCCCCTCCATTAAAACGGGACTCGCCAGAAAACTGAGCGCCACAGGAAAGGAATATGGCATGCGAAGCTGGTCGTAGTTTTCCAATAAAAAGGCCATGTATTTCTCGTAATACATCTCAGCTGAGCAGATCGAGAAGTAATGATCCATCTCTTTCCTTCCCTCCTTTGAATGATAAAGCGTGGGTACGTATCCTTCACAAAAAAGACGGCCATTAGCCGCCTCTATCTTATCACAATTATTTGAATATCCAGTCTGCCCATGTCATGAAGATCGAGCGGTGCAATCAATGCTGTCCCTGCCATGTCTTTCAAGTCATGCTGGTGTAAAAATAAGGGCGGGGTTATGTCCACGATAACTCCTCGATTGGACAAAAGCGTACTCGCATTCCCGGAAATCATGTTCCCTAACTCGGAAATGGCACTTTTTCCGAGCTCATCCATCTCTTGCACAGGATAGCCACCCATCATGGCCGAGACAATGCGCAAAGCCAATTCCTCTTGCAGACCGAAAAAGACCTCACCTTGTAATTGACCTGTCATTCCGATTCGAATCCATGTATGGCCTTCTACATGGCTCCATTCTCTTTCAGCTAACTCTCCACGCGAAATGTCGACATTGCATACTTGTTGAATCACGGACGAAGCTGATTCAAGAAATGGATCAAGGTACTGGACTATCATCTGCATTCTCTTCCTTTCCCGGGCAATTCACTCTCAGACGTTGAACTCGTATAGGACTATCATAATGTCGATTTTTGGCAGATGCAATAGGATTACGAAAACTTCCTGGGTATAAGGTCACGAAAACAGGGTTTACCAGGAAAATAATCCTCTACTTTTGTCTCATGACCAATGGTATAGATAGCCGTACACGTTCGCAAGTCTACTATTTCTACACCAATCTCATGCTTACTCAATTGCCAAATCGGAAGCTGGACTCGATCAAAGGCAAAAACAGTATCTCCAAATGCCAAACATTCCTGTATACAGCGGGCTTCATCGTAATCCTCGTCGGCCTCAAGCAAATGAACGGGTTCCAAACCGAATTGTTCGATCAGATGAATGCGATCCAACAATTGCTCTGCCCCACGTTTCCTTTTGGCTGTCCTTCTTGGTGAGAGCACTGGGTACTCTCTCATAACATATTCCCACATGATCCCATGGTAAAACATCGAATAGAATCCTCCCACAAAAAAATTTGGCCCGGCAATAGCCGTTTATCTGCTACTGACGGGCCCGCTACCCTATTTCTTCTTTCCGACGACGTTCATCTCCGCTCGGGCTTCCCTCCCCAGTGCATCGGTGGCAACAACCGTCACTTTTTGCTTGCCTTCCTCTACCTCATGAAGCACCAAGCGAAATAGCCCTTGATCATTCGCGTTGGTCTGAAAGCTTTTTGATCCATAGTTGATTTGGAGGTTAACAGCACCAGCACCTGTCACTTTCCCTTCGATGGGCAGCGCTTCACCTTCCTGCCCTTCTAGCTGTTTGTTCGGTAGCTGGATCGTCGGTGCTGGCACTGTTCGCGCCTTGTAGGATATACGCTGCTCCCCATTGCTTATGACGACCGCCCCTGAATTGGCATCGACATACGCATACACCAGCAACATGTTTTGATTGCCTGCCCCGTCCTTCCCTTCGAGCAAAATGCGATTTTCTCCCTGCTTCATGTTCAAAATTTGCGTTACGTATTTTTGTGCAGGGATTTCCAATTGCTCTTCTTCAAAGTAGGACACGATTTGCCCATTGATACTTACCTGACCTTTGTATGTTTGATCTCTGTATAGGAAACGGACCGGAACGAGCATGTTCTTGGTTGCTGGATCGAACTGTACGTCTTCGCTACCATCGTTTAGCAATTGCAATATCGGAGGGCTCGTATCAACGATGACCCGCTGCGTGAATTGGCGCTTGTTTCCATACATATCCATTGCACTGTACATCACATAGTTGAGACCTTCCGTTAATCGCAGGATGGTTTCAAAGGAGCCATCCGTCGCCAGCTTTACAGGCGTTTTGTTAATCGACAAGCGCACCCTGTCCATCATATCCTCGCCTGTCACTTTGCCCCTGAAGGCCACATCTGGCTGCTTGGATATTTTCAAATAAGGAAACAAATCATCCGGGAACTCCACAAAGGGCGGGGTGCTGTCGCTTTTCCCGTTTATATGTGCCACACTGATATTCCCCGCGTAATCATGCGCTACCACACTCATTTTTTTATCCGGCTGATTAATGAGTGTGCTGGACACTTTTGGAGAATAGGGGCCTCCTACCCTTTTTCCGTTTACATAAAGGAAATAGGCCTGGATATCTTTATCACGGCTACTCCATTGAACCCGGTTACCTGACACAGAAGCTGTAATCACAGGAGCTTTTGTATCCACGCGGATGGGGAGTGTCATCGATTGCCAATTTGCATTGCGGTCGTCTATTTTGGCCTTAATGGAGAAGTGGTACTGTCCATCAGGTGCCTGTATGTAAGCCCCTTTTTGCGGTGAAAAGATCTTTCCGTCCCAGCTCCACGCTTCCCTTTCCGTATAATAATATGGCGTCCCTAACTTGGACTGGTCGAACTTGCTCACCTTTTCATCACGCACAAGAGTGCGAATCGGCTTTCCTGACTGATCGGTTACTTCGACGATAATATGACGGGCATTGCGCAAAAATGTAATCGAAGGAGCAGCGACATCGTAATGCCCATCCCCGTTTGGCGAAAAGGCAATATGATTGGGGTCGATTTTCGCGCCGCCATCGGCTTTGACACCTGTCACTCCTAGATAATCCCGATAGCGCCACTTGTCATTGCGTTTATCGTGATACCAGCTCGTCTTGACACCTGTTCGTTTTTCCTGACTATCTGCCTCCCATACGGGCTGATCCATAATCCTTGGCTCATCCCAGTCGCCGTAAAAGCCATAAAACGGCGTGCGCAACGTAGGCAGCTCTTTATCATCTGGTTGAAAGGAAATAAATCCTTCTGCAAATTGATTACGTGCGGAGCCTGGCGGAATCGTAAGCGTTACCTTCACTTCCTCTAGCTTCCCCGGCGCAACGGTAATCTTCGGGGCGGAAAATTGCAGTTCTGCCCCCTCGAAAAGAGTATCCGTTAGCATGTTGAGCCCATTCTTGCGCAAGTCAGTCAAGACACCAAACTCATTTTGCAGCTGATACGTAATGGGCTTTTTGCCAAACTTGTTATTAATAAACAGAGAAAAGGTCGTTGAATTCCCGATCTCGCCTAACGAGACGCCAGCTTTTCCTTTTGCAGTCACAACGATGGCTGGAGTCTTGATCGCTTTTGCGGTTTGCATCAACCCTGCCCCTTGAACACGTGGACTGTAAGGTACTTTTTTTGCTTTCTCTTTATCCGCTGCTGGTACGCTGATTTGCGGATCGATAATCGGTTCTGCTGTATTCATGGCCGCAGCCTTTAACGTATCGACAAGCGATCTGCCTTGCAGGTTCCGCCCTTGCTTGAGATAGCCTTGCTTCAGCAATGCCATCCCGCCTGCCACATGTGGCGTTGCCATTGAGGTGCCACTTTTCACGGCATATTCAGACTCTCGCGTGAGTGACAAGATACCCCCGCCTGGAGCTGCAATCTCCGGCTTGAACTGCAAATCGGGCGTTGGTCCCCATGATGAAAAAGCCGAGATTGTTCCTCCGTCGGGATAAGGCATTGGATTTTGTCCATATTCACCGTTAAAGGAGACCGTCACTTTCTTACCTTTTTTAATCGCTTGTGCCATTTGCTCGCCCATGTGCTTCAAAATAGAAACAGCTGGGATTTGTTTGGCATGCTCCGCACTGATAATCAGTGGTCCCATTTCATTGTTGTAGATGACGGCACCAACAGCCCCTGCTTCTTTGGCGAGACGTAGCTTTTCATCGAATGAAATGTCGCCTCGCTCGAGCAATACGACTTTATCTTTTACGGAAACATTGTAGTCTTCCTTCTTCCCTTTCCCCATATAGACGAGCGGATACGGCTTCATCAGCGTCATGACTGGGTTTATTGCCCCCCCGCCTTCTACATAGCCCGATAAATACACAACTTTCTCCATACCGGGTACCCCTTGCACCGTGAAGCTATAGCCAGCCAGTGCTGTTGCGTTAATAGAAGCAACTGAAAACGCATCAGGACTCAAGCCTGGAGAACCGATCATAGCGATATCCGGATTCTGTGCTCGTACCTTATCACTGCCGAAATACGCATCATTGCCGGCGGCTGCCACTACTACGATCCCATTATCGACTGCTCGCTTCACTGCCATTTGCTCCACATTTGTTTCATCTACATAACCCGCAGAGGAACCGAGACTCAAGTTGATCACATCTGCTTTTTTCGTAATGGAATCATTGATTGCAAATAAAATCGATTCACCTAGCCCAGGAACCTCGCTTTGATAATTGGAAAATACTTTTTGGCTGATGAGCTGGGCTTCAGGTGCAACCCCTTTTACTTTTCCGTTCGCACCAATAATTCCCGCAACATGGATACCATGCTGAGATTCCGATACGTCTTCCGTTGTTTGCGTACGGTCAGCCCAGTTAAAGCCAGGAATCACCTTCTGGGAAGAGCCTGACTTTTGCATGGCTGAACGCTTATCATGTGGGGCAGGTAAATCGGGGTGACGCGGATTGATTCCCGTATCGATCACCGAAACGAGCATCCCTTCCCCTTTTACCCCTGCTTCCTCCCAAGCCTTCGTCGCCTCAATCATTTCCAGCGAATCGACAGGCGCAGATTTTAATTGCTCACCTCGCAGTAGCAGTTCTTGTCGTTGCCATTCATCTGCCGTCGTTTTATATTCCTTGTCCGCCTTGCCTGTATGTAATGGCTCGTGCATTTCCGCGAGATCCTGCAAAATCTGCGTACGAATGGTCGCCGTTCCTTCAAACGCTGTTGTGCTGACAGTCGTTGCGGGAAGCAAAGCCAATATCAATCCAATGCTGCATACCTTTTTCTTCATCGTTTGCCCCCTTGCTGGAAGTCATTCCATTATGTTTTCAGTTTTCACTAGGAATGGCTTGGGTATTCCCTTCTTTTCACGAAGGTTGACAAACGAAGTAATTTCAGCCAATATTTAATTGCGTTAAATATTGCATATCAAATATTCCCTTTCACGAAGAAATAGATCAAATAAGGAGATGATACGAGCATGCCCTCCCCCTCTACAGATACACTTGAGCGCTTGCAGGAGGCGTTTCGTACCATTATGCGCACGATGGGAACGCAATTAGCCGAACCTGCCTCTGGTTTAACTGGCCCCCAATTCTACATTCTTCATCAGTTGGAACAGAAGGAAAAATGCACGGTCGGAGAGTTGGCTGAATCAATGGGGGTCAAACCAAGCGCAATCACAGCAATGGTCGACCGTTTGGATAAACACGGCTTCGTCGCCCGTGATCGTGATGAGGAAGATCGCCGAGTTGTTTACATTAGCTTGCGTGATTCTGGCAAAAAAATTCTGCAAGTAGCCAAGCAGAATCGGAGAGAACAACTAAATAAAATGTTTTCTCACCTTAGTGAGGATGAACTCCAGCAGTTCGTCAGCATCTTTGAAAAGCTGGCGATGGCGGCGGTCATCGAGGCGGACTGAATAAACTCCTTGTATATTGCTGTTGTGGTGGGGAGAAAACAGGAGAAAACGCTCAGATTCTAGTGCCACCCCCTGGGGGATTGACTGCACGACTCCATGCAAAATGCGAAACCGCGGCCAAAGTGGTATCCTCAGGATGTTTTTCAGAGGTGGCCGCTTAAGCGCGTGTTTCGCTTTTTACATGGAGTCTCGGTCAGTGTCCCTAAGATCTTCGCTGTTTTCTCTACGAGCTTTCCGTGTAATCCGATCTTTCAATGCTTTGAAAGCTGGAAAAATATGAGCAGTT
>NZ_JABSUV010000067.1:0-13026 GCF_013284275.1 Brevibacillus sp. HB2.2 | reverse complement strand
CGCGCTATCAAGCGCTCCATTTCGTTTCCCAACTACTGATTAGGTAGTGGTGCCGGCGATAGGACTTGAACCCACAACCCCCTGATTACAAGTCAGGTGCTCTACCAATTGAGCTACACCGGCATTTGATTTGTTTTTCGTTATGTGCGTTTCGTGTGTGTCCCGCTCACGAGATTTAATATAGCACGTATAAATTTTAAAAGCAATAGAAAATCTAAAATAATTTCATTCATAATAAAAATCGAACGAAAAAAGAGCAGTGGAATTACTCCCCACCGCTCTTTTCTTCTATTAATATTATCCTGCTCGAAAGCCCTCTCCTAACACTTCCTGAGCAGGGCACAAAATAATGAATGCATCGGGATCCACCGAACGCACCATGATTTTAAGCTTGCTCACTTCACTTTGGCTGACAACTGCCATGAGCACCTTACGCGCGTCTCCAGTATATCCACCTGCACCATCCAACAAAGTGACACCGCGGTCCAAATCGTACAAGATGGTTTCTCTCAGTGTATCTGTTTCATTCGAAATGATATAAGCGACTTTGGATGTATTCCAGCCCATCTGAACAATATCAATTGTCTTGCTGGTCACAAACAATGCGATAAGTGCATACAATGCTTTTTCCGGATCAAATACAATCCCTGCAAACAAGATCACCAGTCCATCAAACACAGCTACACATGCACCCAAGCTAATTCCTGAATATTTGTGGAGGATTTGCGTTGCAATTGAAAAACCGCCCGTCGATCCTCTCCCCCGAAACACGATACCAATCCCAAGCCCCACCCCGATTCCTCCATAAATACTTGCAAGCAGAAGATTCGTGGTTAACGGCTGCAGATGACTGGTCAGCATGACACACAAAGGGAGAACAATGGAGCCAACCGCCGCCTTCATACTGTATTGCCGATCGAGAAATTTGAATCCTAATAGAAACAAAGGAATATTCATTGCCCATTGCACCACGGCTGGAGAAAAACCAAACAAGTTGTGTAAAATCGTCGATAGCCCAGAAACGCCTCCAGAAGCAATTTGGTTTGGATTTAAAAACAGATTGAAGCTAGTTGCCAATACTAGCGATCCTAGAACCAGCATGCCGTATTCGAGTACTTTTCGCTGTGGACTGTTCATCTGGATTGCGGTTCGTCTTTTTCGTGCCACATGGTCCCACTCCTGACATTATCACGTAAGCAAAATCCGCACATACACTACCATGTTTTGGTGGAAAAGAAAACCCCTTTTTCCTCATCCCTCTTATGTAAGATTTACGCATCCCCCAGAAACATGCACACGCAAGCCATGAGCCGGATAAGATACGGAAAGAAAAAGTTGACTGCACACAAAATAAAAAGGATAATTATCATATAGTAATTATTATAATATAAGAACGAGGTGACCTGTAATGGACGATCATATTGTCAGTGTCACACAACAAGTCAAGCATCTAGGAAAAAGATTAACCATCCAAAGAAGAGCCGTACTCCTTCTTATGCTTACTACTCGGAAATTCTATACAGCCAAAGACATTTATCACGCTTTGAAAAACGAGATGCCAAACATCACACTCTCAACCGTTTACACCAGCCTGCGCTTTTTCGTGAAAATGGGTATTTTCAAGGAGCATGTTCACCACGACTCCCCCAATCAATTTGAATGTGTGATCACAATGGACGACATTCAGTTGCCAGAAGTCATTTGATTCCTATTCCTTTTCTTCAACGCAAATAACTCCTGAAATCATCAGGAGTTTTTTGTTTACCGTCAGCTATTAAAAATCAAAGTTATCTGGGTCTGGACCAACACGGTGATTTTGATTCAGGGAATGAATCATTTCCATGTCTTCTTTCGATAGTTCGAAATCAAATACGGATGCATTTTCGACGATTCGATGCTCTTTGGTCGACTTTGGAATGGTCACGACGCCATTTTGCAAATCCCAGCGTATAATGACTTGGGCAATGGACTTCCCGTGTTTTTCTGCAATTCCTTTTAGTACTGGATTGTCCAATAGCTGACCTTGCATAAGCGGAGACCATGCTTCAAATTGAATCCCTTGCTCCTTGCAGTAGGCACGCAGTTCATCTTGGGACAATCGCGGATGGAATTCCACTTGGTTGATCATCGGCTTAATTTCAGCGTCTTTAAGCAGCTCTTCTAAATGATGAACGTGGAAATTGCTCACCCCGATCGCTTTTACCAATCCTTTTTTGTACAGCGTCTCCAATGCTCTCCATGCTTCTTTGAACTTTCCTTCTACCGGCCAGTGAATGAGGTACAAGTCCAAGTATTCCAGCCCAAGTTTTTTCAGGCTCGTTTCATATGCTGCCAACGTTGACTCATACCCTAAATCCGCATTCCATACTTTAGAGGTAACAAAAAGATCTTCCCGAGTGAGGCCCGCTTCCTGCAAACCTGCACGGATTCCACGGCCAACACCCTCTTCGTTGTTATAAATAGCGGCTGTGTCGATACTGCGGTAGCCATGCTTGATTGCGTTTTTTACAGCTAGCTCAAGCTCCTGACCTTCCTCTACTTTAAAAACACCCAGACCCATCCAAGGCATTTTTACTCCGTTGTACAGTGTAGTTGTATCTTGCAAATGTTTTGGCATAACTTGTCTCCTCCATTCTTGTACTCTATGTTAGTATGACTGTTTCCAGTCACCTAATGTGCTTCATGTCGTTTGACAAGTGTTATTATGAGATAAACTAACGAAAAGAAAAAGTACGCACTTTTTTGTGTGATAGGCACTAATAAGTACCTATCGTTTAGGAGGAAATCAACAGTGAAAAAGAAGTATAACATATCAGTGGAAGCTACACTTGAGGTCATCGGCGGTAAATGGAAATGCGTTATTTTGTGTCACCTGACTCACGGAAAAAAACGTACAAGTGAGTTGAAACGACTGATGCCGGGCATTACGCAGAAGATGCTGACACAGCAACTTAGAGAGCTTGAAGAGGATGGTATCATCAGCCGGATCATTTACAATCAAGTTCCGCCAAAAGTAGAGTATGAGCTCAGCGAGTACGGCTGGACCTTGAAAAGTATTCTCGATTCGCTCTGCTTATGGGGCGAAAAGCATATCATTAAGGAATACGGCGACAAGTATGCTGTATTGGAAGAAAGCATTTTAAACCAATAATTGAACGGGAGTAGGTGAAGTGGCTTGGGAGCACTCGAAACACCTGTCTTACGTAAATTGGGGGGCTCAGACCTGATGCTTTCTCCACTCGGTCTCGGCTGCTGGCAGTTTAGCAATGGAAACGGAATAGTGGGGAAGTTTTGGCCTGTCATTGGACCTGACGATGTTTTAAAAATTGTGCAGACGAGTTTGCATGGGGGCATTAACTGGTTTGATACCGCAGAAGTATACGGCAAAGGTCAATCAGAACAGATGCTGGCAAAAGCCCTTAAAGACGCCGGGACACTAGCTGATTCTGCTCATATTGCGACAAAATGGTGGCCTGTATTTCGCACCGCCAAAAGCATCGGGAGCACAATCGACGAGCGCATTCGTTTACTCGACAACCGCACCATCCATTTGCATCAAGTCCACCAGCCCTACTCCTTGTCATCTGTTGCAAGCGAAATGAATGAAATGGCCAAGCTCGTCAAGCAAGGCAAGATACAGAACGTAGGCGTCAGTAATTTTTCCGCCAAAAACATGCGGGAAGCTGATCGCTTATTGCGCGAGCATGGGCTGCGTCTCATCTCCAATCAAGTGAAATACAGCCTGCTGGACAGACGAATCGAACAAAACGGGATTCTGGATACGGCAAAAGAGTTGGGCATTGCCATTATCGCCTATTCTCCGCTTGAGCAAGGGATTCTAAGCGGCAAGTTTCATAAAAATCCAGCCCTTGTTCAATCCATTACAGGACCCCGAAAATGGACATCACCCTTTCGTTCCACCGGGCTAAAAAAGTCCCAACCGCTCATCGCAGTCCTGGAGGGGCTTGCACGTAAATACGATGCATCCGCTACACAAATTGCCTTGAACTGGTTGATTCACGCTCATGGCGAAACGGTTTTTGCGATTCCAGGTGCGTCCAAGGTCCATCATGCGGAGGAAAATGTCAAAACTATGCGCTTTTCTTTGACCTCGTCGGAATTGCAAGAGATCGATAAGGTTTCCAAACAAGTTCTGTCCATCAACAATTAAAAAAAGCTGCCGATCTAATTATCGACAGCCAAAATAGCGTAGTCATACACAGCTCTTCCCAGTAATCCCAGTGTGTTCACAGCGGATTGAGCGGTTACATCTTTGGATAAGGCCGTAATCGAAAAGCAGCGATTGTTCGTATACAGCAAGCCTACATCATGCTGTCTGCCGGTATCCCAGCCGGATTTACACGGCAGTTCCCATCCATGATAATTGGATTCTTCCTCATTTGGCAATTGGGACGGCAGACCATTACGGACTTGCTGCTTTTTCATAATGCCGATCATCTCTTTGCAGGCACGCTGAGACAGAAAACTGCCCGTTGCCAAATGACCTAGCATATTCGCAACATCCCCAGCGGTTATCCTATTGTTTTCTGTGATATCGAGTGGATAAATCATGAGTTTGCGTGAATAACAGCTTTGGTGCATTCCCAAATCAATCATGGTCTGATCAATCTGATCTTTTCCTACCAAATCAATCAGCATATTTGTCGCCGTATTGTCGCTCTGAATAATCATGAGGGTCACCAAGTCGCGAATCGTGAGCCTCAAGCCTGGGGATAGCGCGTACAAAATCCCCGATCCCCCTACCAGATCCTCTTGGCGTAGGACAAGCTGATCATCCACTCGAAAATGCCCCTGCTCACTTGCCGCGAAAACGGCAGCCATGATCGGCACTTTGATGACGCTCTCCGCAATAAACAGCTCGTCCGGTACATGTTCAAAACGGGTTCCTTTCGCTGAGCCCTGTTCCTCCACAACGACGCCCCAAGTCCCCTCCGCTTGTCCGATAATAGCCGACAACCTTTTTTCCAGCTCCACAGCTTTTCTTCCCTTCTCCCGTTGCTCGTAGTTTTTTGTTGTCCCTTGATTATCATACTATTCCGAAAACAAATCAAACAAGAGACCGTACCCGCTTACCATTCGTTTATCCATCCTGAACTTGGAAATAATACGTAAGATAAACCTACGGACAAGGTGATGCATCATGCAGAACTCCGATAAAATTGGCAGCCGCCAATTTGTCATCCTCGTAACATTCGTCACCATAGGAGATTCCATCTTGATCTTACCTTCTGTACCTGCGACTGAAGCGGGTCACGATGGATGGCTATCAGGCTTGATCGGCATGGCGCTGGGGCTAACCATCGTATACTTGTTTTGTCTAGTTGGTCGCATCTACCCCGAACAAACGCTGATTGAAAAGAACAAGCTCGTATTTGGACGTTGGCTCGGGACAGTCTTTTCCATCCTCTTTATGGGGGCTGTGTTAATCAATGGCGCAGTCTATATACGAACAATTGGCGATTTCATGACTACGCACATTATGAAAGCAACACCTATTCAAGCTGTCATGTTTTTACTTGTTGCCTGTGCCATATACGCTGTTCGTTTAGGCCTTGAAGCTTTTGCACGGACCAGCGAAATCTTTTTTCTCTGGTTTGTCCTTACGTTCGTTTCGTTTTTTCTTTTGTTAACCCCTCAGTTCCAATTCGTGAACCTTCTCCCCTTCTTGGAAAATGGCATGAAGCCCGTTATAAGAGGAGTATTTTCCGTGACCGCTTTTCCCTTCTCAGAGCTGGTTATTTTCCTCATGATTACTCCACTTCTCGATGCAAAACAAAAGCTCACATCTGCATTTTTGCGAGGAGCGATATACGGTGGCGTTTGTCTGCTTGCCGTCATCTTCTTATCGCTTTTAGTGCTCGGCCCAGAATTGGTTTCCCGTGAGACGTTTCCTAGCTACTCCCTCGCCAAACGAGTCCTTGTAGGAGAGTTCTTTCAAAGGCAGGAAGCGATGATGGCTCTCATGTGGTTTGTTTCCATTTATTTCAAAGTTGTACTGTATATGTATGGCTTCTGTGTAGGTATAAAGCAGTTTCTCCGTTTAAAGGAGCATCAGTCGCTCACCTTGCCCATTTGCATCTTATTTGTCGCCATCGCGATTATCATCGTTCCAAACCAAGCTTTTTTATACGAAACGTATACGTACTGGCCATTCTTTGATTTAACAATAGGGTTCTTGTATCCGCTGATTCTTCTCGTCGGTTACTGGATACGCAAGCAAATGAACAACAAGCCGGCTACCCTCCAGAAGTAAGGTGTCGGCTTGTTTTATGCTTACAGTAGTTGTTTGATCGCTGCCACTCGCTCTGCATCAACGTATCGGAGAGCCTGTCCTTCCTCTCGTACTGCCGATCCAAAATGAACCTCTTTGACACCCGTACGTTTTACGAGGTCTCCCACGTTAGCCAGCGACAATCCGCTTCCTGCCAAAATCGCGAGCTGTGTGTTCTCTGTCAGCTTGACGAGCTGCTCGATGCAATCAGCACCCTCGATTGCCGTTTTTTTGCCCCCAGAAGTTAGAATCGTACGAACCTGGGGATATTCCAGGAGAATACGTGCTGCTTCCATTTGATCGACGGCATTATCAAACGCACGGTGGAATGTCACATGTAATGAACCTGATTCACCAAGCACCTGCTCCATCCCCCGCTGATCAAGCCTATTTTCCGGAGTCAGCATGCCAATTACGACACCTGCCGCCCCAAGCTCACGGATGATACGTACATCCTGCCGCATGACAGAAAGTTCTTCTTCTGTATAGCAAAACGATTGGCTATGCGGTCGCACCATGACGTTTACGGGGATCGAAACCGCCTTGACCACCGCCTCAATCAATCCCCAGCTCGGAGTAATGCCTCCCTCCAAAATTCCCGAGATGAGCTCCAGCCTATCAGCTCCGCCCTGCTCCGCACGTTTTGCATCCTCAACTGAAGTCGCAATCACTTCCACTAGCATGATACTTCGCCTCCATTTTTAGCTTTTGTTCAAGACAAAAACTGGTCGTTTCTCCCCAACCACCAACTGATTGTCGTTTTTAATAGCTTTTGGCGCCAGCGCATGCAGTCGGTCGATGGTTTCCTGATTATCATACTGAATCTGCTCCAAGATCGACGCGATTATAAGCGGCCATACGAATTCAGAGCCATTCAGTACCTTAAGCGAGAAGCTGAGTCTCTCCTTTTTCAAAGCAAAGCCGTATACGCCCATCGCTCCGCCTTTGGCGATTATATTTTCATCCATTAAAAGAGCTGTACAGATGAAGTTGTGACTGGCAATGATCTCAGGACTCCTCGTCATCCAGCCTGTCACTCTCTCTACTGCCTCACGCGTCTTCTGATCCTCGATCAGATCCGGGCACGCGAGCTTTAGATAAGCAATCGCCAGGTTCTTGAGCGGCAACGCAAAAACCGGGAAGCCACAACCGTCGACGCTTAGCTGTACCTGCTCTTTTGGATAATCAGCAAGGCTGGCAACCACCTCCAAGGCCTCTTGTTGCGCTGGATGCTCTGCCTTGTAGTAATCATGAGTGGAATATCCTTGATCCTTTGACAGCGCCAAGTACCCCAGATGCTTTCCCGCACAGTTATGAAAGAGCCTGCGTTTTTCTATACTTTGGGACAAGCAAGCAAACTTCGGCTCCTCGTTGAGTGGATAAGTCGGGCACGTAAGCAATTCGTTTTCCTGAATGCCGGTCTTTTGTAAAATCGACTCCAAGCGTTCTATATGATAGACTTCACCACGATGTGAGGCTGCAAAGAGTGCTGCTTCGCTGTTATTCAGTCCGAATTTTTCATCAATTTTACGTTTAGCGATCGGAATGGCTTGAAAGGGCTTAGCTGCTGAACGCAATAAGGTGATATGATTCACATCTCCTGCCCGATAAGCCACCTCTCCTTTTTCATTCACGCCGCACACGATGCCGTTATGTACGTTCTCCAGAATACCACCGCGATATTCTTCTACTAAAGGGACGTCTCTTATCAAAATCACCAACTCCACTCCATGTTGATCGATTATGAAAAAACACTAGCAGTAGCACCCTCCATCCGTCAATCTTTTTCCAAGCGATAATCCCCCCACTTTTACGGTGATTGTTGTATAATGTCTCAAGGCACCCACTTGGGTTCCACAAATAAGAAATCCGTGCATCTGCACGGGAGAGGTTCGCGAACTCCCTCTATAAAAAACTAAGCTGGATAACAGTACCTTTCTTTGGTATTGTTATTGTTTTTTTGCAGGAAAGTTCAAGAACTCTCTTTCTTCCCATTCAATTAAGAGGAGATGGAGAGCAATGATGAAAAAGGAAAAAGCCGTTGTTGTCTTTAGCGGAGGTCAGGACAGCACTACCTGCCTGTTTTGGGCAAAAGAGCAATTCGGCGAAGTAGAAACCCTCACATTTGACTACGGTCAGCGACACAAGCTGGAGATCGAGTGCGCCCAGCAAATTGCCGCAGAACTCGGCGTCAAAAACTACGTATTGGATATGAGCCTGTTAAACCAGCTCGCGCCCAATGCACTCACCCGCACAGATATTGACATTACCCAGGAAGAAGGCCAATTGCCATCCACGTTCGTCGACGGACGCAACTTGTTGTTCCTTTCCTTTGCGGGCGTTTTCGCCAAGCAACGAGGAGCACGTCACTTGATTACTGGTGTATGCGAAACGGATTTTAGCGGTTATCCCGACTGCCGTGACGCCTTTATCAAATCACTCAATGTGACATTGAATTTGTCGATGGACTATCCGTTTGTGATTCATACGCCGCTCATGTGGCTGAACAAAGCACAGACGTGGAAGCTGGCGGACGATCTGGGTGCCTTCACCTATATTCGCGAAAATACCCTCACCTGCTATAACGGCATCAAAGGAGACGGCTGCGGCGAATGCCCTGCTTGCCACCTGCGAAAAGCCGGTCTGGACACGTATCTTTCTGAGAAAAATCAACCTGGAGAAAAAGCCTGATGAGCGCGAACTTTGATTTTCGTATCGTCGATCGCATGCAGGCACTGGGTACCCATATTCAAAAATCACAGCTTCGCTACCATAACAAACGCGTTTTGGTAAGCAAGGAATTTACTTTTGACGCTGCACATCATCTGCACGCTTATGAAGGAAAGTGCAAAAACCTCCACGGCCATACGTACACGGTTGTCTTTGGCATCAGTGGCTTTCCGGACGAGATCGGACTCGTGATCGATTTCGGTGACATCAAGCAAATCTGGAAAGAGCACATCGAAATTTATTTGGATCATCGCTATCTGAATGAAATGCTCCCTCCGATGAATACCACTGCCGAAAACATGGTCGTGTGGATTTTCGAAGAGATGGAAAAGCAGTTGCAATCAGATGCCTACCGCGACCGCTACGACGGCGCTCGGGTGGAGTTCGTTCGCCTGTTCGAGACACCGACCAGCTATGCCGAGGCAAGACGGGAGTGGATGATGGAATGATCCCGGTCTTGGAAATATTCGGCCCTACCATTCAGGGCGAAGGAATGGTTATCGGACAAAAAACGATGTTTGTGCGAACCGCTGGCTGTGACTATCGTTGCAACTGGTGTGACTCCGCTTTTACGTGGGATGGATCTGCCCGTGATGAAATCCGGCAAATGTCGCCCGAGGCTGTCTGGGAGGAGCTCACTCGCTTAGGCGGGGACCGTTTTTCTCATGTCACGATCTCCGGGGGAAATCCTGCGCTTTTGGCTGGCATCGGTGACTTAATCGCCCTTTTAAAGGAGCATGGCATTCGCACAGCAGTCGAAACACAAGGCAGCAAGTGGCAAGCGTGGCTTCCACTGATTGACGACATTACGATATCTCCTAAGCCGCCTAGTTCCGGGATGCAAACAGATTTTCAAGCGCTTGATCGAATTGTGCACGAGCTCCTGGATCAAAAGCATCCAGGACTTAGTCTGAAAGTGGTTGTTTTCGACGACGCCGATTTTGCCTATGCACGCACCATCCATCAGCGCTTTCCAGGGGTTCCCTTTTACTTGCAGCCAGGAAACAGCGATCTGACTGACGCTGATACGCCTTCGCTTCGGGATAAGCTTTTGGAGAGCTTTGAATGGCTGATCGATCAGGCGATGGCGACAGCTGACATGAATGACGCGAAGGTTCTTCCCCAACTACATGCGCTTGTCTGGGGCAATAAACGAGGCGTTTAAACGATATTTTACTTTCATGAAGAAAAGAGGACTGTACTCATATGGCACACCAACAAGAACGCGATTTATCCTCCCTCACTCTTTTGGGAAATCAAGGGACAACGTACAACTACTCCTATGACCCGAGCGTATTGGAGTCTTTTGACAACAAGCATCCGTACCGCGATTATTTCGTAAAATTCAACTGCCCGGAATTCACCAGTCTGTGCCCGATTACCGGCCAGCCGGATTTTGCGACGATTTATATCAGCTACATTCCTGATATCAAAATGGTAGAGAGCAAGTCGCTCAAGCTATACTTGTTCAGCTTCCGTAATCACGGTGATTTTCACGAGGATTGCGTCAATGTTATCATGAACGATTTGATCAAGCTGATGGACCCGCGCTACATCGAGGTATGGGGCAAATTCACTCCGCGCGGCGGCATCTCGATCGATCCGTATTGCAACTACGGGAAACCGGGGACGAAGTACGAGGAGATGGCGAGCCATCGGATGATGAATCATGATATGTATCCGGAAAAAGTGGATAATCGGTAGAGCGAACAGACTATGAAAAAGGAAAACCCTTATTTATTAAGGGTTTTCCTTATTTTTTCTTCGGATTCAAAGTAGTTACTTCCTCAACCAAATCGTAAAAAAGACTTGCTTTTAACCAATCAGGTGTTGTGTAAAAGAATGGTCCCTCCGCGGTATGATCATGAGTTTTCTGTGTGGTTATTTTCAAATCCGCAAATATAATGTCGGTCTGACTCGGTATGGTGTTCCTCCTTTATGGTAACGATACATTTTAGCTGATTGATAATAGGAGGAGATTCACACGACTGAGAAACATCGCATATCCGTTAATGGCCTGCCTCCGAATGCGCATATTTCATTTCGTGAAAATGTGACGCAACCCGAACTACGTCAGGCCGCTGAGCGCTCTATTGCCACACTCATCGCAAGCTTCGAAAAGAAAATTGAACAAACCCTTGCCACTGATACATCGAAGTCGAAAGTACAGACAAGGGTCTATGCACAAGGTGATCCATCTAACCTACAGTCTATAGACCTGAACATTCCTGATACTGCCCACATTCGGACGCTGGCTATTGTCCCCCCTTTTGATTTCACATGGAGCTGGTTTCTCCCAGATGGAAGTCCTCCCACTTTCCAGAATCTCAATAACGAAACAGGTGAAGTCGGTTTAATCGCCAGATCAGGAGCTGTATCAGGAGAAGGTGGAATAGGTGGAATAGGTGCCCCAGGCTTCATAGCGGCACATGCGGGTTTTGGCATAATGCTCTCCACAGATCGCGAAGTGTCCGCAACTGGATACGCCTCTCGACGTTTTGTGCCCAAGTGGCACCTGTCTAGCATTGAATCTGCGGATAGTGTTATGGTTGAGGCAGGCACAGAGCTGACCGTACTGAAGGACGGGCAACTGGTCAACAGTGCAAGTGGGAAGCTGTTCAGCGAAAGTGTACATGGAAACGGTGGCGGTCACTACGAATCATCCGGTTACGTTGATGTGACCAATCCACCAAGCCTCAGCTTCGCAATGTCTCCCGGGCACCAGTACACCTTTAACGTTGGCATTTGGGTATTCTCGAATAAATCGGGGAGCCAACACGCTTTTGCGGAATCATGGTTAAGTGGAGCAGTGCTCTCGATGAGCGTCGTACGATGAGTACATTAGAACCCTTATTGTAAATAAGGGTTTTTTCCTTTTCCAATTGGAAATCAAGATCATGATCGTTGGTGTGATTCTACTCCTTCTGCTACGT
This sequence comes from Brevibacillus sp. HB2.2, assembly GCF_013284275.1. NCBI lineage: Bacteria > Bacillati > Bacillota > Bacilli > Caryophanales > Paenibacillaceae > Brevibacillus > Brevibacillus sp. HB2.2. Next base: position 1,071 of record NZ_JABSUV010000067.1, on the reverse strand, counting down.
TTTAGTGCGGAAGGAGGTGATTACCATGACCAAGCATCTGTATTTCTATGCAAGTTTCGAAGATGCAGCGCGACTCAATCGGGAGTTGATTCAGCTCGGCTACAGGAATTACTATCTGGAGCCACATGAACATCTGGTTGCTTTTGTTTTTGAACCAGTGACCGAAGTGAGTCAAGCGATCTTGAGACACTTGTTTCATGCAGATGGTCCATCGCACCTAGACAACTAGTTTTGCAGTACTGGTGCTCCTCATTTGAGGGGCATCGGTACCTCCATTTACACTGTCGTTCATCTTGTGTTCATGTTCAACGATTACACTTACAAGCGTAGTCAGAAGAAATGAACAGGAGATGATCTTACATGTTAGCAGCAGCCGTGATTTTTATAAATCTGGCTCTCATTGCCTATACGATTGGGGTATGGAGCGAAAAACGTTCAGGAGAGCTAAAGTTAAAACACCTTATCTTTTTTGGTCTTGGCTTAGCATTCGATACGATCGGAACTACGTTTATGAAACTACTTGCTGAGAACTCCAGTTTAAATTTGCATGGCATTACTGGGTTGATCGCTCTGATCTTGATGTTTTTCCATACAGTGTGGGCCTGTGTTGTCCTTTTGAAAAAGAAAGAACATCAAATCAAGCAGTTCCATAAATTTAGCTTGATCGTATGGATTTTATGGCTTGTACCTTATTCCATTGGCGTCGCTTTAAGCTTTATGAAATAGGAATGCTCTCCATTACACTCCGCACGCGGACAGTCTACCTTTACCTCAACCCTCTCAACCGATGAGAGGGTCTTTGCTTTTCTCGTGGCTGTTCAACCCATCGTCAACTTTGCCTACCATTCGACAATATCTCTTAAAGTAATCAGAATGATAATTGTATAAGATGTAATAAATTGGGATTTCCAGAATTATACTGAACCATTTCGGAAAGGTTGATGCCCATGTTCAAAAAAGCACTTATAATCCTGTCATTAAGTTCAGTCGTCGTAGTACCCTCTCTAGCCACACAAGTCCAAGGGGCAGCGCTCGCTCCACAGGAAAAAGCAGCCACGTATGGTGAAGAAT
>NZ_JABSUV010000066.1:0-13962 GCF_013284275.1 Brevibacillus sp. HB2.2 | reverse complement strand
AGTGCTGAGATACTTCTCATGGACAAAATCACAATTTCTCTTTTGTTAAATAGCGATTCCCTTTTCTTAGCGGCATGAATCGCTATGGGTCCGCGGTGATTGGTTGACCAGCCTCGTGTCTCGAATCGTTTTTCCCCGAGGGCGATCAATGTCGCCCATGACTGGTGAATGGTTATGGCTTTCACTTGGTTCCCTCCATTCAAGCTACTTCTATAAGCCTGCTTCGTAGTTTCTTTATGTCATCAATAAGCGCTGCCTTGTCTTCCAGAAAGAGCAGCATCATATCCCGTTTGATATCGAATAAACCCTTGAGTTGCTCCACCGACATATCCTGTTCCAAGAACTGCTCGGTTGGTATTAATTCGAACTGGTCCACATTCCGCCCGCATAGTTTGCATTCATATACGCCACCAAGGTAATGAGCTAGTTTCTGACACCCGCACGTTGGGCAGCACAACCCATCCATCCTGTTCCCCTCCCTGGGTACAAACGTAATGTTTTGTAAAACGCGCGCCCCCGTAAGTTGTTTATAATCCATTGCATATTTACCATTTTCTTGAAATACATTCTTCATGTAGTTACTTTCCTGAGAGGGTGTTTTTTCATGAGTGCACTTAAGTCGACGTTTATCGGCGCTATTTATTCCGCTCCTTCCCCATTGCCTGGTCAATCGCATCGTGAGTGTCCTTTGGGACACCTCTTTTTTATTTGCAAATGACCATGTTGCATTACATCAAGTAGCACAAAGGTATCGCTCCCATTTAACAAATCGTGTGGGTTGTATCCACCCTCTTAAGAATCCCCTTACCAATATTTGCGATTTCGCGTATTGTTTTTAGAAACACTCCGCACTCCTCGAAATGACCAGGAATATTATGCTGATTAGATTAGGAAGGAGTGGAAGGCGAATGGCGTATCCTGCTCAGGCTCCAACATCTCCACCCCCAAGCTTCATCCCTCCCAGGCCAACTTACATCCCTCCGCAACCATCTACCTATCTTGTCGATTGTGTATACGAAAACACTTATGTTTGGCTCGTAAATGGAGAACAATTTTGGTTTTATCCAACTACCGTTGAGTACAACGGGGTTACGGGCTATCGGTGGAACGGCAGATCATGGATGTTTTATGGTATTGATCCAAGATTTATCGATGCCGTTGTATGTTACCCGACTCCCACTCTTTATTAAGATGTGGGAGTTTTATTACATAATTACCGTTTTGTTAAATCGTGACGATTTCCGTATACCGTGTGATAGCATTGTTAGTGATAGGAGGTCTAACCTTGAACAAACGATTGAAACAACAATATTTGCATGACCTGAGCCATATCAAAAAGTTGATGAACGAATGGAACCCTATTGGACTAATACAGATGGGGGCTCCCGAGGACGAATATGACTCCTACTCAGCAAATGTTCTCATTATTATCCAAACCTCCAAAAACGACATTGAGTCTAAAAATAGTCTCGAATCTTATTTAGATGCTCTGATTCACAAAGAGTTGGATAACCCATCTTGTATTCCCGCCAGCATGATTGCTGATAGATTGCTGGAGTGGTTCACAATGGGTGATTCTACACAATAACTAATGTGATAAGTCACCACATCCTAATCCCTTTTCTCCTAGTCAGTTCCCAAGCCCCAAGGCAACAAATTTCATGCTTGTTTAAGCAATCAAAGCATTCGCTTTTGTGCTGACATTTCTCTCTCGCCTTGATCATGGTTGCCTTGGTGACTAGCCTTCCCGTACGTCCCTTTTGCATATATCATTCTTTCAGTATCAACAATGCAGTATCGCGGGTCTTTGGATAACTCCATAAGCTCCATGTACGATCTGCCATTTCTCCGCAATGCGACAGCCTCCGTTTATCTCCCTACACATTTTGATAAATAACCTGAACTTTCATGGTATTCTTTAGAAAAATATAGAAAGTGAGTTGCCAAGTTCGATTGTGTTTGTGGTAAGTTACTTTCTAACTCTTTATGTCCAAACGACGTAGAATACCATGTTTACAGCGATAAGGAATGGACCAAATACTTGCTGTAGATAAACTTGATTCTTCAGACTAAGCGTAAACACCGCCATATTGTAATACCTTCTTTTTTAAGGTAATATATGGTTTTCGCACAAAGCTCAAGTCAATATAGACAGAAACATTGAGTAAAAGGATCTTACAATCCAGTTAAAGAGGAGTGAAGGAAATGTCGCAATCTTCGATAAGTGTTCAACCTATGATCCCGAGTGACAATGTTGATGAAAGTGTTGCTTTCTATAGTGCGCTTGGGTTTGAAATAGTCCGAGACGAGACGTTTCCTTACAGATTCGCGGAAGTTCGGGATGGCGATCTTCGTCTTATGACATCCAGCTATGCCCAATTCGGAGGTAGGAAAGCGTTTGGTGCCCTCATCGTAAGCGTGACGGAATTAGGAAAATTTCATGATCGTTTTGCAAATAATCTCAAGAACGCCCTTGGGACTGTACCTCTCAGCGGTTTGCCCCGCCTTACGCGACGCTCACGAGATGGTAGCCAGTTTCGACTCTTCGACCCTTTCGGCAACATGATAGTTTACATGGATAAGCATTACACGCCTCCCCTCTACCTTGAGTCACAAGACCACACAGATGAGATCCTCAATCAGGTATGGTTCCTACGCGATATATATGCAAATGATCGTGCAGCAGCCAATATGCTCGACCGTTCCCTAGAAGAAACGAAGAACGAAACTGGTATCGGGCGCGCAAGATTGTTGGCTGCTCGGGCCGAGCTTGCTGTTGCCAGGGGTGAGTTGGAGCTTGCTACCAGACTTGAGGACATGCTAGCGCATATACATCTACAAGACTCGGAGATACGAAAATTCCAAGAGGAACTGGGAGCCTCTCAATACCTCAGAAATTGGGCTGGAATCGAGTCAGGCGAATAGGAGGAGTTTTATTTTACATAGTTGAGCTTTTAAGCTGCCTCAAGAAGAAAAAAGGCATCCCCGATTGGAGACACCCTTGATTTGTTTTTCATCTTGCTAATTAACCCTTGAACCAGCCACGTACACCAGAATAAATAAGAGCTCCTGCGAATACGACCACAGTGATCAGACCCAATCCATCCACCACCGGGTCCACCCCACTTAGGAAGGAACCGTCTAACGGCGCTTTCAACAATGCGAAGCCACCAAGAAGCCCTCCTACGTTGGAAATCCATTTGTTCATATTACGTCACCTCCCGTCGCAGCGGCCTGTAAGCGTTGCCACCGCGATACTTTACTCTATGTTGGAGGTTGACAAGCGGCTTGTATGGTAGTCCAAGGCGTGTTCACCAAATTACAATTGGGCAATGTCTATCTTTTTACGCTAAAATAGAGGTCGGACAGATGTACAGGTTATGCGAAAAAAGGAGTGACGCACTCATGAAGCTGTTTTTGATGCTTGGCAGTATCAGTGGATTTCTTTCGGTTGCGTTGGGAGCATTCGGGGCACATGCACTGAAGGAAAAATTAGACGAATATTCGCTGGGCATTTTCCATACGGGCGTGACCTATCAGACGACACATGCACTGGCTCTGGTACTGGTTGCTCTGTTGCTCAAATGGTACCCGGATTCTTCTGGCCTCGTTTGGGCAGGCTGGTGCTTTACAGCCGGAACGTTGATCTTCTCCGGCAGTCTCTACACGCTGGCGATGACCGGCATTAAGGTTCTCGGTGCGATTACGCCGATTGGCGGAGTTTTGTTCCTTGCTGGCTGGGCGCTGCTTGCCATTCATGCCTGGAAAACGGTGTCGTAAACGAAAGAGTTCATATGCTTACAAAAGGTTGGGATCTTGCTCCCAGCCTTTTTTCTATGCAAAAAATCGAAAACCAGTTGTGTCGATTCTCTAATGCCTGGCGTCTAATTCTGTTGAAGAAGGGAGGGAGAAAATGGAATCCACACCTTTTGATGAGAAGTACTGGATTTCGCGTGCCAAAGAAAATCGAGAGGACTTTGCTCCTATTTATGATCATTATGTAAAGCGAATTTACCGTTATTTTTCATTCAGAGTGGGGAAAACGCTAGCGGAGGATCTGACACAGCAAACCTTTTTAAAAGCAATGAGTCGGCTCGATAGCTTTCGGGAAGAGTCGCTTTTTTCCACCTGGCTGTTTCAAATTGCCAAGTACACGCTCATGGACGAACAACGCAAGCAAAAGCGACGTCCGAGAGAATGTGAGCTTGATTCTCTCTCTGCCAATTCGTCTGCCTGCTATGCAGAGAATGCAACCACTCAACTCGATTTAACTTCTGCCCTACAGCAAATCAATGAGACCGAACGGGAAATTATCATGCTTAGATTTTTGGGTGAATGTACCTTTGCCGAGATCGCACAAATCATGCAAATGGGCGAAAGTGCCGTAAAAAATCGCCTGTATCGCGCCTTAGAAAAGGTAAAAGGAAATCTACGAGGATCGGAGGATTCTTATGAAGCGCAATTCAGACGAGATTGTTTCTGAACAAATCGAGAGCTTTGCCAAGTGGCTGGAGGCGCCTCACTCGGAGTTGCGCAACGGGGCTCTGGCTTATGACGCATCTGAGCTTATTGACATCGTCAAACAGCTTGAACGAGAAAACGGAATACACACCCCTGACGAAGAAACCGTAACACGGATGAAAAGCAATTTATTCACAACCATGCCACAAGAGCAGTCATCCGGTTCCCGTATCCGCATGAAAAAGATTTTCATGGCCTCTGCTAGCGTTGCGTCCTTCCTGCTTTTCACCCTCCTGGCGCTCGGATTTTCCTCACCCACATGGGCAGAAAAGCTGAAGCATGTACCGATCATCAGCTCTGTCTTTGAACTGTTTCAAGAAAATGCTCTACAAATCGCCAACGAAAAAGGGCTAATTACCGCAGTCAACCAAAACGCAGTGGTCAATGGCATTACGATAACGGTCAACGAAATATTTTACGATGGGATACAATTGGGAATTGGCTATTTGATTCAGATGCCCGAAACGACCGAAAAAGCAGCCGCCCAGGAAATCGCAGAAAGAATCGTGCTAAAGGATTTTACCTTGGCTGAGCCCATCAATAACACCGGAGCTGGCTGGAGCAGTGAGGTCAAACAGATGGAGGATTATTTGTTCGCAGGTGTTACTACCATTACCCTCAATGGCAATTGGCCCGATCAGTTTACGATGCAGGCGCAGTTATATGACTATCAAAATACACAAAACACATGGAACCTGAAACTTCCTGTTGTGAAGCAGTTTACGAAGATTGACAGCAAGACCCTCACGCCTAACATCAGCCAAACCTTGCGGAGTAATTTTGCATTTCAAGTCAAAGAGATTACACTCACGCCGGTATCCACAACGGTTGTACTAAAAGAAATTCCGCCTGACGACAAGCTGTATGAGCCGTCGTACACTCTCCTCGATCCAACCGGAAAGGAAATTCGTATTGAGGAGGAAAGTACGAATTACGACGAGAATGGGATTTCGCGAAAATTTATCGTTTCCTTCAAGGAAAAACCCGCGTACATCCAATTAATCCCGCATATGAACGGGGAAGCAGAACCGGATAAAGCAGTAAAAATTTCGTTACAGTAAAGGAGATCGACCATGAAAATACAACCTTTTCAAGCAATCGGCAGTTTATTGTTGGCAGCTGTTATCGGTTTGTCAGGAGTCGCGACTGTAAGTTCCGGGCATGCTCCCGCCGCGCAGCCAAGTGATGCAAGCAAGCAGGAATCATTACCTGCTCTCGTAGAGGCCAGTTTTAAAAAGCTGCTTGAAGTGGAGCCCTCGCTGAAAACGTGGAAACTCATGGGGATGCATAAGTCTCCCATATCAATATCAGGAGACATTCGGGGAGTATGGACGTTTACCTTGCACGAGACAGGGAATGCAACGGATAAAGGGAAACGTTTTGCCGAAATGCAATTCGACAGCACGACAGGCATTTTGCTGCACTATCATGGTGGTCCCTTTCCCGCAGCGAAAGTAGCGTCCCGCCAAAAGGATTACTACCAGCAACGTGGACAAGAGCTTATGAATCAAATACTTGGCAGCGAAAATACGAAGCAGTTTAAAACCGTTAGCAACCAATTCATTGAAACAGGAGATACGAACGGATTTACACGAGAGCTAGGCGGGATTACTTTTAAAGCCGAGAAAGAGCAAATTGAACTGTCCATCGACTCAGACGGTCGCCTGGAGCAATACCATCGCGTTCGTCTTCCTACCCAGAAAAAGTAATCCATTTCAAACTCGTTTAGACACCAGCTACAATGGTGTCTGTTTTTTTGCTTCCTGACACCCTCCATGGACGATTGCCATATGCTGTAGGGTTAGCAGTTACCCCACTCACAAGGAGAGGAAATCATGACGAAGCCCTCCTATACTCGCCCCTCGTACTTTTTTGGCGGAATACCAGATGTCTACATGCAGATGGGGTACTATCCGTTTCCCACTCCTTCTGCTACGGAACAGCTGAGCCGGAGTGTTCACATTCCGTATGCGATGTCGATGGCGGATCAATGCAAATACTTCATGGGGCAATCGGATAAAATCACAGTGAGCGATGGAGCTCACGGGATCGCTGCCTTGTCGAACCCATTACGCTCTGGCGTTCATTTATTTGTCAACCACTGGATGATCACGAATCCATCCCCGCACCCGATAGAAACACATTTCTTGTTTGGCAAAGCCTCCTCAATCACAGGTACGACTCTCTCACGTCAAGTGACTTCTGGTTATGTTCAACTCCCCGCTTGTCCAGCCGCCCAAGGGCAAATTTTGCATGGCACTGGTATGACGGATACCTTTTCTGATCACATTCATACCTCCACGCGAATCATTCCGGCATCCTCTACCGTTGAGGCGACCCCTGGCGGACAGTGGATTCTCGGACCTGGAATGGCACTCATCGTTCGCGTTCCAAACGCAGGTGAGAAGACATCCTTTTCGTTTTCAATAGACTGGTGGGAACAACCCGTATATGGGTAGCTCTCGCCGGAATCCTTGGCGGACAAGTCTAACCGCAACAAAAAAGGGAACCCCCAAAGGAGCTCCCTGTCATTTCACTTTGTATTTTTCCTATACCATGTTGAAAAGCCAATTTTCACGTGTTAAAATGAGAATTGGTCTGTTGGTCAATCGATCATATGTAACTATTTTATCTCCAATATAATAGTATCACATTCACTTTCGATTGTCAAACCTTCAGGCCAAAAATGGGGAACGAAAAAGGAGCGGTACCATGAGCGTGACTGATCAAGATCGGCAAAACGAACAACAACGTGTTGAACAAGTCATCTCAGAGATAAAGAACCGAATAGATGACCTCAGAGAGCATGTGAATGTCGTGAGCGAGGATATTATCGGCATTCGCAAGCATTTTTGGGACGACGTGACAGTCAACTTCGAGGATGCCATTGAAGCTGTCGAGACTTACGCCAGTATCAAGCAGCAAGCGGAGGTCCTGTCCGAGCGTGAACGCATCCATCGCCATGCCCAAAATCAGTTGCGTACGCTACAGCGATTGTTGCAATCTCCCTATTTTGGCAGGATTGATTTTCAAGAAGAGCTGGAATCGAAGCCAGAAGCCATCTACCTTGGCATTGCTTCTTTGCTGGATAAAAACGACGAGGAATTTCTCGTTTACGACTGGCGCGCTCCGATCTCCAGTCTGTATTATGACTACTCGCCGGGTCCAGCCGAGTACAATACTCCAGGCGGTAGCGTAAATGGAGAGATTACGTGCAAAAGACAATACATCATTCGCGACGGCAAATTGCTGCACCTGTTCGATACGGGCGTGACGATTGGCGACGAGCTGCTTCAGGAGGTACTCGGCAAACAGGCTGACTCGCAGATGAAAAGCATCGTGGCCACGATCCAACGGGACCAAAACCGCATCATCCGCAATGAACGTAGCCGACTCGTCATCGTCTCTGGAGCCGCCGGTAGCGGAAAAACGTCTGCAGCACTGCAACGAATCGCTTATTTGTTATACCGTTATCGCAAAACATTGACCGCAGAGCAAATCGTCTTGTTTTCGCCCAACTCTTTGTTTAACAGCTACGTCTCGACCGTTCTTCCTGAGCTCGGCGAGGAAAATATGCAGCAAACGACTTTTCAGGAATACGCGGAGCATCGTCTCGGTGACGGCTTCCAGTTGGAAAATCCGCTTGAACAGATGGAGTATGTACTGACAGCAAGTGATCAGTCTGGATATGAGGCGCGGCTGGAAGGGATCCGTTTCAAGTCAAGCGCCTTGTTTTTGCAGGCCATGGATAAATACGCGAATAGCTTGAAACAAGCTGGAATCATGTTTCTCCCTGTTACATTTAGGGATCAGACACTAATCAGTGCGGCTCACATCCATGAATTGTTTTATTCTCTCGATACGAATCTGCCTATCCCCAATCGGATGGTACTCGTTGCAAAATCACTGCTGACAGAGCTAAAAAAAATGGAACAGCGCGAACGATCAAAGCCATGGGTAGAAGATGAAATGGAGCTGCTTGACCGAGATTCGTATGTAGCTGCCTATCAATCGCTGCGCCGCAAAAAGCAGTTTCGGGAGGATACCTTCGATGACTTCGAACGCGAGCAGGAGCTCTTAGCCACATGGATCGTCAAAAAACAGTTTCAGCCTCTTCGTGATTTTATCCGGGAGCTTCAATTTATTGATACTCGTGCTATTTACCGCCAGCTCTTCTTATCACCTGACTTGCTCGGGACGCTTGCGCCAAGCACTCTCCAACACGATGTATTAGACAAGTGGCCGGCAGTGTGCGAACAAACAGCAGAGCGTTTAGAGCAACAGTATTTGGCATGCGAAGACATCCCTCCTTATTTGTATTTGCAGGAACGATTGGAGGGCAAGCAGACGAACAACCTCCTCCGTCATGTCTTTCTCGATGAAGCCCAAGACTACTCCGCCTTTCAGTTCGCTCTCATCAAGAGCTTGTTTCCCCGTGCCAAAATGACCGTGCTGGGAGACTGGAATCAGGCGATTTACGCCCATGCGTATCACCAAAATAGCTTTGATGCTGTCACATCCCTGTTTGAGCCTGAAGAGACGGAGACCTTCGTCCTGACCAAAAGCTACCGCTCCACCTATCCCATCGTCTTGTTTACGCGGCAACTTTTGCGAAACGGGGAGATGATTGAGCCTTTTATGCGCGATGGTCGCTTACCAACTCTAACCAAGGTAACATCCCCTCAAGCTCATACCGATGAAATCGAAGCACGCATACGTGAGCTCACTGATCGTGGTCATCAGACGATCGCTGTTATCACAAAAACGCTAGAGGAAGCCCAAATCGTTCATGACGCTTTGCAAGAGAGAGTGCCGATTCGCTTGATCAAGCCCGCTACTCTTTCCTTTGAGAAAGGAATCTTGATCATTCCCTCTTATTTGGCAAAAGGAGTCGAGTTCGATGCGGTCATCCTTTATGATGCTTCCGCTACAAGCTATGGCGAAGAAAGTGAACGCAAGCTTTTTTACACGGCATGTACACGTGCCATGCATGAGCTGCACCTTTACTATTCGGGTGAAAAAAGTCCATTTATAGATAACGTTTCTCCTGAGTATTACGAGCTGTTTGTTTAAAAAAAGAGATCCAGCTGACCGCTTACTGGTTCAGCCGGATCTTTTTTTCACTTTTTTAGTCCCACACAAATTGTGACAAGCAACAGGATCAAATCCATCTCATAACCGCCCACAAAACCTTTCGCCCATTTCACTGTCACAATCGCCCCTGCCATGATCGCAGCTAATCCCCATGCGGCATATCTCGCCCCAACTCCAATGATCAGCGCGAGGCCGCCGAGCAGTTCTACGATCAACACCAGATACGCCAGCCACCCCGGCAAACCGAGATCACCAAACGTCGTCACAACAGTAGCCATCCCTTTTTGCAGTTTGGCTATGCCATGGATGAAAAACAAGATTCCCGTCGCGATCCGTAATAAAGAAAACGCCTTTTCGTAAGCCATCTTCTCTTATTCTCCCTCCCCTCCACCACTACCATATGCCCACTTGCGTACAATCAGTCTTGTACTCTTCGGCGGGACAACAGCTCAAAGCTTTGGTGCTTGCAACGAGGGCAGCCGCGTTTTTTCAATTGTTCGATCGTCACTATTTTTGCCTGTGCCCCTACCTGGATCGATCTTTTGCAACGCTTGCATTTATACTCACGCTTGGAAGGGGTCTCTTCGCCTGTGTACAACGATTCCAGAAATGGATGCTTGATTGTCGGAGTCGTCAGCTCTGTTGTGGTAAGTACGATCATCTGTCCTTTGTTTCCAATCATTTGCGCCGCTTCGTATTCATTGAAATGACTGAGCACCTCTCGTACGGTCAAGCCTGCCAGCACGAACTCCCGTTGCATATTCAGCGTAAAATCAGGTGATTTATGCGCAAAGGAAAGGAAGATGGACAGTCCTTTTTGCTTTTGCAGCCCACTGATTCCGCGGGATAAAAACAGAGCCATTCCTTGCAGCGTGTAAGGTGGATCAGTAAAAAAGCAATCGTACCCACCCTGTAGCTTCTTCGGCAGCGGCTGCCGCAAATCAGCCTGATGGCAGGCAACGGTCAATGCTTTTTGCTTGGATACATCCGTAATGTACTGAAGAAAACGTTCATCGATATCGACTACGTCAATTTGCTCTGGACGTTGTTGATTCCCTGGAAACAAGCGCTTGAGCAAAAGTCCCAGCGAGATGCTGACCAAATCATCATCCCCGACACATAATATTTTTTTACCCACCAAGCTCTGATGCCGCAAGCATAAGATTGCCCTGCGCAGACTCGTCTCGACTGTGCATTTGGACTGATCGATCTGTACATCGACTTGCGGACGCCCAGCAAAAATCACCTCCATCTCCGCCTTCAAGTCAGCCAGCTCGGTTTTCCAAGCTTCGTCGTCTCTCATCAGCTTTTCGTACAGCTCTCGATCCAGTCCACCATACCCTAGCTTTTGCTCAATGAACGCTTCCCCCTCTGCCGTGCATCTCACTCCGCTTCCTTGCTGTATGGCACCTGCCTTAATCAGCTCTTTTTTGATCGCAGTTGCCACAGGTACAGGCAAGAGTACTTTTCTTGCCAGCTCTTTCGTAGGCAAATCCGGATGAAAATAGCAAGCGAGCAGAAACTGTTCGATTACTTGTTGACCTTCTTGTAAACGCACTTGTTTATAGGTGTCTTCGATATAATTTTTCAAGTAGAATACCTCTTTTCAAAAGGGATGGACCCATCGATGCATGCAAAAAGGCAGAGCATGAACATTCGTTCATCTCCGCCTTGAGGGCATGCGTTCGCTACGTGCGCGTGGATAGTCACGCAAAAAAACCGTGCGTAAGAGCACGGTTCCCGTAGTCGAGCAAATGGGTAGATGGATGACCGTAAGTTCTTAACTAATCAAGGCCTCCTCTGTTCCATAGCAAATAAACTCACATGACATGAGATTTTTGCCAAAAACAATGGGAGTACCCTATCCAGTTGCTTAGTTAAGAACACACACCGACATCAAAACGTCCCCTTTTGAAAAAGATACTTTCCATTATACGGCAATATCAATCAATCGGCAAGAAGCTACATGGCTGTCTCTACAATCGCATTTCTAGGCTGCTTCCGCTGTTCATGCAATCTGCGTCCCAGCCAATAAAAGATCAAGCTAACCAGCGCCAATACTGCCATGACCCCAAACATCACGGGGCCACCATATGCGGTGAGCACCATACCACCTGCCCATGGTCCAAGGAAGCTGCCGAGCATCGTTGCGCTTTGTGCCCCATAGTAAGTCCCTCTCATATTCGCGGGACTGATCTCGTCGATTTGCGCATACTCCGCTGGTATGATCAAGATTTCCCCGAGCGTAAAAACGATCATCGCTGTAATAAACCAAGCCCAATTTGACGAAAAAGCAAAACCAACTTCTCCTATGGCCATCAATACAGCACCGCCTGCTATCCTCGCAAACAAGGAATACCGCTCAACCAGCCTCGTTACTGGAATTTGCAAAAGCAAGACGGTAAATCCGTTGACGCTCATTAAGGTTCCAAACAAGGCGACACCCTCCGAAAAGTTTTCCCGCAAGTATTGGGAGAGCGTAACAGACATCTGACCGTACACCGTCACTAACAGGATTCCGCCTGTGACAAAGGTAAGAAGGACGACATCCCTTCTGAGTACTTGCCAGATCTCACCCAAACTGGCTCGCTCCACCTCTCCGTTCTCCCCACTGTTATCGGTGACGCCGCATCTCCGACATGCCACTACTAAAATGACTGCAAAGCTCACCAAGGATACCGCAGTCAGAATAAACGCCAGATTGCTGCCGGAAATCCCCCAAAAAGCACCGAGCATAGGACCAATCGCGAAGCCCAGATTGCTCGCAAGATAGCGATTCGAGAACACACGAAAACGTTGATGCTCGGGCGTCAAGTCGCCCATCAACGCTTTTGAAACCGTCGCAAAAATCGATGCCGCCAATCCCATAACCATGCTGATTACCAATAAACCGATCGGATGTGCCACTGTAATGAAGCCGATCATCGAGCACGCCATAGCAAGCAAGGAAAAAAACATCAGCTTTTGTCTGCCAAACAAATCTGAGAGAATCCCGCCAACAAATCCCCCTACTGTTCCAGCCAAAGGACCTGCCCCGATAATCAGCCCAATATAGGCGTGGGAGAGCTTCGTCGTTTCACCGAGATAGATGGCCAAAAAAGGGATACTCATCGATTGGGTGAGCTGAACGAACACCGTCCCTGCCATCAAAAGATGAACAATCGGATGATACGCCTCCCACACTTGCCTCATTTTGCTCATACTGATTCAACCTACCCTTTCAACAAAATCATGCTATTTCCGTAAGCAAAATCACTCTGATGCATGAAAGAAGGAACGAAGCAAGACCGGGAGACGCTCGACAAAGGCTTCTCGTAGACTGTAGTAGGAAATTGTCGTACTTCCTGTGTAGTGAGCACGAATCAGCCCCGCTCTGCGCAACGCCGTTACATGATGATGGACGGTGCTTTTTGCCAAAGATACTTGCTTCTGTAATTCACCGAGCGTGCACGTCTTTTTTGCCAGACAGCGCAAAATTTGCAGGCGCTTCTCATCTGCCAGACACTGTGTGATAGGCAACAGCTCCAAGAGTGGCTGTGGTTTGGTCATTGCCGCATCTTTGACAGGATACATGCAAGTGGCAAGCCCCCGATAAAAGTCGAGAACAGAAGAATGGGCACAATGATATTGCGGGATCAGTACAACCTCTCGCAAATCTGCCATCGGCTCAATCCAGATACCGTTTGTAACATGATCGACCAAGTCGATTGGAGGCGTTTCTTTGGCGCGGGCCGTCAGCTCATCGGCACTCCGTTGCAGACTCTCCAAAATGCGTGGGTCCATCTTCGAAAAATAATGCTCATTCCACCGGGTAAGCAACGATAGGCTGCGATCACGGATTTCTCCCAAATTCAGCGGGATTGTCTCCACCCACGGCGCGAGGCGCTCATAAATTTCACCGGGAGGAATGCTTTCCAGCCACTCAAGAAATTCTTCGACGGATTGGGTCTGGGGCGATTGCGCTACAAGCAGCACCAAGCGGTGGAGTACCTCCCAACGTTCGTCTGCGAGTTCATCTGCAAAAGACGCCGGGAGCTTTTGTTTTGTTTCCTCTAACCAAGCCGTACCAAGCAAACTATGCTTGCGGTCTTTCTCGTAAATGTAAGTGTAGAGGCTAATGATACATTCATACGCAGGAGACCATTCTACTCTGATCGAATATAAGTTATTCATTCTATCACCATCGAACGTTTAGTTTTTTTCAGTGTATCATTCTTGGTGGATTTTGCATAGCGCCATTTCGTTAGAATAACCTGTAAAGGTCCTTAGGAATGGGGGTCAACATAGTGGAGGAGAAGAAAAAGCACAGTGCTCTTCGACTCTGACACGCCAGCAGGTGGGATTCAC
>NZ_JABSUV010000065.1:0-18088 GCF_013284275.1 Brevibacillus sp. HB2.2 | reverse complement strand
GTTTGTGTACGACAAGCTTTCCCGGATCAAGGAAGAATCGGTCGAAGGGAACATCAAACAGTATGCGTATGATAATCGAGGCAACCGCCAAGTGTATGCCAATGCTCCTGGTAACATATTGCGCTCCTATGAAATGAAGCACGATTTGTTTAATCGTTTGCAGGAGTACAAGGACGAGAAGGGGACAACGACGTACACGTATTATCCAGGTGGCTTGCGGGCGACGAAGCAACAGACTGGCAATGTGACCGACACGACCAATTACGTCTATTTGAATGGACAAGTAATTGAAGAGCTGACGCAGGATGGCAGGGTCAAGGCACGGAATGTGTTTGGTAACCAGTTGATTTGGCGAAAAGACTATGCGTCGAATCTTGAAGGCAATTACTATTACAATAGCCACGGGGATGTTGTCAAAATCAAGGCTCCAAATGGGAACGTTCTGAATACGTACGACTACGACATATGGGGCAATTTGATTGCGGATAAGGTCAAAGAAACGATTTCCAACCCGGTTATGTATGCGGGGGAGATGTTTGACAAAGAGAGCGGGTTTTACTACCTGCGTGCCCGGTATTATGATCCGAAGATTGGGCGGTTTATATCGGAGGATACGTATAAGGGGCAAGTGGATAATCCGTTGACGCTTAACAGGTATACGTACGTGAGCAATAATCCTTTAAAGTATATTGATCCTAGTGGACACCAACAGGTAATACAATCAGAATTTTCACCAGGAGGGAATTATTACTACTACGATAAAGAAGGAGTTAGACGGATCCATGGTAGTAAAGAAATCGATTGGGATTTTTATGTAGATTGGTACGGTAGAGACGCATATGGAATGGTAGAAGAATTACGTGGTACTAATTCTGTAAAAAATACTATTGCTATGTATGCTGGTCAATTACACCGTGAAAGTATTGGGATGCCTGACTCAATTAACGGTAGTGGTACTTTGGGAGCTTTCAAAA
The DNA here is from genome assembly GCF_013284275.1 of Brevibacillus sp. HB2.2. NCBI lineage: Bacteria > Bacillati > Bacillota > Bacilli > Caryophanales > Paenibacillaceae > Brevibacillus > Brevibacillus sp. HB2.2. The sequence goes on along the minus strand of NZ_JABSUV010000065.1, from coordinate 17,114 downwards.
ACGCAGGGAAAATGTCTAAGGGGACCGGTATAATTTCCGGTATGCCACCTATTGTTCAGTCTCGAATAAATATTAGTAATGATGGATGGAAGCACGTTGTAGACAGACATTTTTCAAATAAAAATGCTTCAAAGTTCACAATATCTCAGGATGAACTTCGTTCACTGCTATCTAGTAAAGATATAGTAAAATCTTCAGTCGTAAAAAGTATTGATAGCGCAGACGGAGCTCGTTACGCAAGGGTGGTTACTTTAAACAAGTCAATTGGACTTGATAAATTTAATGATTTCAAGCCTACCTCTACGATGACTATCTTAACTGATAAGCATGGTAATTTAATAACAGCATTCCCCGGATTACTAAAATAGTTAATGAAATGAGGGTGAAATGTGAAACTAATTGGGAGTAAATTAGAAAAAGAAGTAAGGGAGGAACTTAAAAAATCCAATCAATCATTATTTAAGAGTGAAATGAAACGAAGACTACTTGAAGTGATTAGAAGTGCATTTCCGGAGATGAAAACGGCTTACATTGTTGATTGGATACCCGAGCAGGGTGAGGATATTTATAAGATATTAATAAATGATAGCATTATCACAGAAATTGAATTAGATCGCTATAACTTTGAAATTGAACCAATTGTTGTAACTAAAACGATTTCACAATATTTACAAGGACTCAGTAAACAGTGTCAAATTAAATTAGCGATTGCTCTTGATTTAGCGAAGCAAGACTTGAAAAATGTAGACTGAGTATCGAATAACTGACCTAATCGGCTTAATTTCTTTCAAGATTCTTTTCTGATGGGGGCTACCAGTACAGAAAAATATGTTTTTGTGGAGGGAAAGTATTACTGGGTTTACTTTTTAGAAGCAGTGTCGTACATTATAACAAAAAAATTAAACACTTTAAAACTTGACAGACATCTTTACAAACTATTAAAAGTTCATTCTAACTTGAACCATGGGTTGGAATGAGCTTTTTTGCATACTGAATTGAGCTAATGAGTGAACGAATTGACAGAACGAGAACGGGTAGTATCAAAAGAGTTGAAGGAACAGCAAAACCCGCACAGGAAGCAGAAAAGGAAATGCGTTCTATTGTTCAAGCATGCGTAGCATACAAACAGCTTATAGGTGAAATTCGTGGTTACTGTCAGCAAGCCAGAGAGTTGCGAGCGAAGGTAACACGTCAAGCTAGACCGGTAAACGGAAGACAACGATGGGGCAAATTAAGACCTACACCCATGATGAGCACGGCAACCGCAAGACAGCCAACAACCTCCCTGACGTAGATCTAAACAAAGGCACCTACACCTACGATCTGAAAAATAGTCTACATCCCTACAGGGATAAGGAAAAGGACACACTGGTTACATACAAGTAGATGGCGACGTAATGAAGTACGTGTACTGGTAGGACAGAGTGATTGAAGAGTTGGACGTGTTCAACCAGCCAAAAGTACGCAATATCTAGGGTATTGGGCTTATGCATCGGAAGGACTTTGTTCCAAGTCAAGAGGGGTACTACACGAGCAACGGTCAGGGGATATTACCCAGATACGTGATAGCAGTGGTAAGCTGCTGAATATGTGCGACCATGATGAGTGGGGCAATCTGATTGCAGAAATGGAATAAATATCTAACCTGTTTTTGTATAGTGGGGTGATGTATGACGAAGAGGCGGGACTGTACTATCTGCTGGCGAGGTTCTATAATCCGGCTATAGGACGCTTTATCATGGAGAATACGTATAAAGGGCAAGTGGATAATCTGTTGACGTTGAATCGGTATACGTATACGCATAATAATCCTTTGAGGTACGTTGATCCAAGTGGGCATATTGCTGTAACCAAAGGAGATCCGAAGAATCCAACTAATCACCCAGATATTAAGCTAACATTGACAACTTTTATACCAGATAAATACTTACCAGGGACCGGTGGTTCTGGTTTGGGAGATAATAGGAATCTTTGGGAGAGCGGCTCGTTTAGAACAACTCATTCTGTATACATCGACACTGAAACAGGTCTAGCGTATTTTGAACATAAGGGAACAAGTTCATCAGAAGTTGTTATTTTCGGTAAGGAATATGAGGCTGGGTCTCCTGATGGAAGTACGTTAGCATATCGTACTGAAAAGGATAAAGCAGGTAATATAACAATATATATGACTGGGGATGAGGGGTCTAATCTTTTAGCTTGGGCTGGCTTGAAAATCTCGTATCAATATACTATTTCTATTCCAGCTGATAAAAATGAACCGATAATAATAAATGAGCAACATGATGGTTTCCCGGCATATGAGTTTTCATTAACGATGGGGAAAATTGAAGCCAATCTTGGTTTTGATCCGAGGTTAAATGGTCAAGACCCAACGGCGTTGATGGGAGATGGTACTGCTTTTAAAACAACAACTTTAATCCCGAGAGCTCCTAAGAAAAAGTAAAATGTGTATTTGTTCCACATAAAAAAGACACTTAAATTAGGAAGGTGGTATGGAGCTATCACTTATAAAATAGTATTAACCATCACAAATTGCAGGATGAATAGGGTGGTGTCCTTATGCCAGATCAATACTTTATTATTTATTCTGTTTTTGCTCAATATCTTTTATATCTTTTAAGCCCAATACTCCCTAATAAGCTAACAGGTGTAGCTGTACTTTTAACGTGTATTAGTGGAGTAATTCTTCTGGTGACAGGAGGAACGATTAATATCCCTGGCCTCCTTGATTTATCGATACTAGCATTTACAGGAGTCTCCCTTATCATTAACCCAAAGTTTGCTTTTTGGGGATGGATGGCTTTTCTTGTTAGAAACATGTTTTATGTGTCACAAGAAAATCTAGTATCGACATTAACTGTTGGGTTCTTATGTTTAGTTTGGTATATAGTGCGTAGAAAGCATTTTTTTGGATTTGGAAAACGTTAATGTAGCTCACAAACTAGTAATCAAGTACTCGTTTGGGGTGTTTTTTTTGCCGTTGTATCCGCCATCGGAGAGGGGGGCAGTTGAAAATACCCCTCCACCCAGTGGTGAATGAAACACTTTATCCTGATAGGCAACATAACTATTGTAATACCCATACGTAGTTTTCATGAATGAGTTGTACGCACGAAAAAGGTACAAAAAAAAATACCCCTAATTCTTCATTCTTCCCCATTGTTTTTTTCATCAAAATAGCCAGATACCATCAATTTTTACATCAAAAACCTTATCTTTGTTTTCCACAGTTTTTTTAAATCTAATAAGAACGCAACTAACCTATACTGAATTTCGATAGTGACGGTGAAAGGACAAAAATTTACTGCAACAATCCGCGCGGAACTGCTGCTATACTAACACAGGAGTTTTACGACGGTACTTCAACGTGTCTACTAAAAGCACAGCAACGGTTAAAACAGTTAAATGATCTAGCGAAATCCGGGAAACTTCATCTTAATGACTTATATATAGTTGATCCTTTAACAGATGATTTAGAAAAATTAATAGGACTGTTTATATAGAGGAGTTGGTGGTTATGAATAAAAAAACGGAAGAATTCTTGAGAAAAATGTTAGACTTCTTACCGTCAACTGATGATGCGTATAGAAAATCAATCGCGTTTCACGGTGAGGTGCTAGACACTGCCATAATTGGAGGAGATCTTCATGCCTGAAATAATTAAACTATTAAGTGGGGAAGAAACATCAATCTATTAGAAAGTATTTTTAATTATTTTGAAGAAGTATCTAATTGCGAAGATGCTTAATTAAAGAACGTTTTTTTCAATTACAGTTTTGTAAATACTTGGAAGTGACAGGTCGATTCTAGGGACTGCACAGAAATACATGGGAACTAAAACGATACAACTTCAAATAGAAGCTGATAGAGCATTAGGTAGAATCTAGTCAGCACAGACTCATAAGATATTGACCGTTATCCATTATGGATAATCGTTTTTCTTTATTCCGAGGCAGAGGAGAGGGGCAGTGCCGAATGTACTCATCATTCAACCAATAACACATCTAACCCAAGTAATGCTCGTATGAAAATTTCGCTATTTTGTTTGTCCGCACAGAAATGCTTGAATTTTATAACCTAAGTAACGGTATTCCGTTTCATTTCCAGTCTTAGATTTCAACGAGTGGAGATAACGCAACGGACATTCTACATGTTCGTTCCGAAGTGGCATTTTACATCTCCCAGCCTTTATCCGAATTGAATGATAGCGGAGTAACGAATATTGACCATAAACTTGTCACCATTGCCACTCCTGTAGGGGAATTTGAGTATCCCCTAAACTATGAAGTCAGCCAGCACATACCGGTTTATAATGAACAAGATGCTGAATAATAAGTATGTGGGAGAATGACCCGATGCAAAAATGGATAAAGTTAATATGGATTATCTCATTATTAACCAATCTATCAGGTGTGATTTGGTTTATACTCGGTTCGACTGCAAACTTTCAACGCAGTATAGACCTGGTCTCAACAGTAATTCTTGTATATCTAGGTATACCTTCAATGATATTAATAGTTTGTTCTAGTGTCTTGTTATTTAAAAAATGGAGTCCATCTAAGTGGTGGGAGTTCATTGGGGTTTTTATGATCATTATGGCCATGATTTTAATGACGCCACAATTGTATAAAAACGTAGATACGAGTGGGTGGTTAACAGGAAAAATAAGAACGGATTCTCTACAGCAGACCTCGGACCGTCGGTTTGATTACTGCGTAGAATTTATTAATTTGTTTCAGAAAAATGGTGAAGCTCGCTTATATTTAAAAAATGCCAAGACATTGGAGGAAATAAGGATTCCTTTAGAGTTGCCTATAAAGGAGATTAAAGGAATATCTTGGGGTGAGGTAACCCACTTTGTTAAGCTCGAGCCAACTACTGACTCAAACGTTTACCTCCTTACCACGACTGATAAATTTCCTATTCCAAGTGATAAATTTGAAATTGATGTACAGGAGAAAACGGCAGTTAAAATAAAATGAGTACAAATGAAAAATAATTTTAGTGCAATTGCAGTGATAAGTAGTCAGTAGATATTTCTTTTGTTGATCAAGAGGTAGATTTATTAGAAACTCCAAACGAGTAACCAACAATTCGTCTGGGGTTTCTTTTTGCTTGGTTTGACGAGGATGAAAAATATGTCACTGGGTTTGCTTCATAGAAGCTTTCAAAGGCTATTCTAACTTGAATATAAGGAGGAATGAGCTTTTTTTGTATTCTCAAAATCAAAGGAGGAAATGGATAATGGCAAAGCAAGTATAAGAAAAGATGAGCTTAATTGCCCGCGCAAGCAGAATAGGAGGCGATAGAACAGGAAGTAAGAGGCTATTGCCAGTGTGAATGTCAAGTAAATCGAAAGACTCTAGTTTTAAAGGATCTTAGTATTTACGCAGATGGTTCAAACGTAGCCAATGTTGTTGGACCAAGGGAAATAATCCAATGGAAAAATCAAATTGTTCAAATGGTTAAGGAACAAGGTTTTACACAGCTTGAATTGCATAGAATTCGAGTAACAAATTCTACTTTTGCAAATCCAGGAAAAGAGATTATTCAACTTATCGATCTAACAAAATAGGAAATAGGACGGTGAGGGGAATGGAATTACTTAGGCAGTATTTCTCGGAAGAAGAAATTGAAGAAATATCATTATGAAAAGAATTGTGCGATGGGATGCTAGTAGATGGCAAGCAAGTGGTATGTTTTGAGGTTTTAGACGATATTCTTCATTCACGAAGTGAAATTAACAATCTGCCAAAAGTAGATTTATTGGTAATACTTGAGCAGTTAAAGGGATTTAATACATTCTGGAAAGATGAAGAGTGGTACGATAATGAGAAAATGGAAACTTTATTACCGAAGTTAAAAAAAATCATAAAACAGGAATTAAAAGAAAGAGAAATATAAAACCTATCGCCATTTCAATCACAAATTAATTTAGGCACTAGTTTATAAGTATGAAGGGGACTGAATGTAGGAGTGAGTTATATTGAACTATTTTGCCGAAAATCTTCGTACAGTAATCGGTTTTCTATTCGGGTTATACATGATTTATTCTGGAATAGATAGTCTAATTTCAGGAGAAATATACATTGGGGGAAGGGGAATTTCATCTGGTGCAATATTTACACGCCCAGAATCCATTTATGCAGCTATTGCCTTTCTTCTAATTGGATGTTTTGCTGTTTTTTTGTTCATTAAAAGTATTCTAGATTATAAAAAAAGAGAGTAAATAAATATTGGTCAATAGACCCTCGACGTGTAGGAAACTAGTCTTTACGTTTGGGGTACTATACATGGCGGGATGAATTAAAAGGTGATCAACAAGGAACGGAAAAATCAGATTAGAGGTGATTTGACTGACGCTTCTGGGGCATAAAAGCGGCAAGATCAAGAGTTAAAACTATTAAGCTATCGATCCTGAAACGTTAAAACAGATTACATTATATAAATTACATTTTGATTAAGAAATGAGTGAGTAAAATTAGAAAAATACTTGATGTTACAGGTGAATTGTTTAATCAATTGGATTTTACTGAATCGACAGTTTTCTTTCATGGCCATAGAGAGCTACCTGAGTCAATAGAAATTGAAGTGTGGGGTCTATCAATAAGCGAAACACAAAAAAATGAAGATTACTATATTTCTGGAATTTCTGCCATTAGCTTCGAAGGTGTGACATCTGGTTTATTAGACGTTTACGTATACCATCCAGAAGAGAATGACTTTATAAAAATTAAAAATGGGGTAAATTTGAAGCTAACAAAAAACTGGGGAGAGGCTTTAGAGTATGAAGAGTATCAATATCATTTAGGTGGAGTATTAGATTGGCCGAGTGGCTATTGCCAACTTGGTATTAACGCAACTGGAACAGTGAGATTGTCATTTGAAACAAATGATTTCGTAATAATTAGCGACTATGTAAAGAATCCAGAAAAATATACGTATAAAGGGAATAGAGGTAAGGTGTATTAGAAGCAATTAGCCCCAGACAAGTAATAAACTACTCGTTATTGGGGAGAACTAGCAAATTGTTAAAATTCAAGATGAGCTTACGAAAGTTACGCAATAAATAGAGTAAAAAAGAATAGTTGCTATTCAAACCTTGATTGACCTCAAGCCGTTCAAGGTTTCTTTTTTTAGTCTGTTAGGATTTTTACTATCTTGGAAGTATGGCCTCTGAGATCAAGGGATATGATGTGGATGGGAATCCTAGGGAATAAATCATAGAGGTGAGTTATGGAGTCAATGGAAAAAAGTTTTGAATCACTTCTTAAGGAATTAAATTTTGAGAAAGTACTAATCAATAATACCGTAGTTTTTTCACGTGATGGAATGTATTGCAAATTGACTTTCATACAAATGCTTGAGTCATATGTAATTGAGTATGCTTATAGTCATGATGAAGCAGAAAAGAATCTTTTTGAAGATGAGAGTTGAAGAACTGGAGCAAGGCTGTCTCGTTGGTAGAGGTATCTACTACAAGGGACAGTCTTGTTTTTTTAGTAGGAAGAAAAGTCTAAGTATGGTCAAACACATTCCAACTTGGAAATCCCTTCTGCTAATCAGCAATATTGGCTGACTAGTAATTTGTTAGTCAAAACATATTGGTAAGTTCCTATTGCTCCAATATCAGGAATTCACTATAATTCTAAATGCTGTTTAGGTAAAATTTACATTTTTTATCTGTACTTATTTTTGGGGGAGGGGATGAAGAGTAAAAAGAAGTGATCCAAAGCTCAAGACAATTATGACAAGGAGTTACAGGAATGAACCCTAGATTCATCCGCTTAATCAGTAGTTTCAATTTATTCCTACTGCTTGCTTTACTGTTTTTGCAACTTGTCCCGGAGCACGCTATCGCAAGCGCTAGTAGTAAAACGTATTTAATTGGTTTTAAAGAAAACAAGAAAACAAAAGTTAGGGCTATCCAAAGATCATCGGTCCAGCAAGTTAGCACGAAAGTGATGGTTGCTCAATTAACAGAGAATGAAATGGAGGTAATGTCTCAGGACGAGAATGTAGCCTATATTGAGGAAGATAGTGAAATAGAGTTAGCAGAAACAAACAGAACAGAAAAGCAGGAAATTCCGTGGGGGATTGAGCACATCGGTGCGAATCAAGCTCACGAAAAACATTACAAAGGCCAAAACATCAAAATTGGAATTATTGATACAGGTATATCCAATCATGAAGACCTCCAAGTAAAAGGAGGCATTTCCTATGTAGAAGGAAAATCAGATTTTGATGACGAGCACGGGCATGGAACTGCGGTGGCTGGTGTTATCGCTGGTAAAGATAATGATGTTGGGATTGTTGGTGTTGCACCAGAAGCTGAAATCTATGCCATTAGAGTCCTTGATGAAAAAGGTCACGGTACATATTCCAGCATGATTCAAGGGATTGAATGGGCGATACAGAATGACATGGACATCGTTTCCATTAGTGCTGGTGGTAGAATTGACAGTCAAGCGCTACACGACCAGATAAAAAGAGCGAATCAACAAGGGATACTGGTTATTGCAGCAGCGGGAAATCGAGGAATGGGTGAGGATACCCAGTTATATCCTGCGAAATATGCTGAGACATTGTCCGTTGGTGCGATTAATCAGGACAATCAACGGGCTGACTTTTCAAGTGTTGGCAGTGGGTTAGACCTGATGGCTCCTGGCGTTGATATTCTAAGTACGTTCCTCCATGGAGACTATGAGCAACGTTCAGGCACATCTTTAGCAGCTCCTCACGTAACCGGTGCAGCAGCTGTTATTTGGTCAAAAATGGGTGGAGCCACCAATCGCGAAGTGCGTGATCGTTTAGTCGATAACGCAACAACTTTAGGGGAATCACGTTTTTACGGAAAAGGGCTTGTAAACCTAGAGAAAGCGCTGGGACTAGGGGATGAAGACTCCGCTGAGATTACCTCACTGGAATCGACGCCGAACGAATTGCGACTTTCCGAAGGTGAGAATTATCAACTGAAAATTACGGCGAACATGACAAATGGCAACACCAGAGATGTCAGCATGGAAGTTACCTATACGAGCAAAGATGAAAAAATTGCTACGGTTACATCTTCAGGTTTCGTCACAGGAAGTGGAATCGGAGATACGCAACTGATCGCTGAGTTGGGTGACAAAACGATTGAAATCCCGATAGTGGTGTCAAAAAGAGCTCCTTTGATCCCAAGAGGTGGGCTCGACACTCCCGAAAAAGGCGAGTTAATCAGTGGTACGTATACCATTAAAGGATGGCATCTCAACCCAGACGGAGTATCGAAAATCAATATCCTGATTGATGGTACGAATGTGGGAGAGGCATCTTATGGCGACCCGAGACCAGATATTGAAGCGAAATATCCAGCTTATCAGAATAGCAATGCTGGATTTCACTATCAACTGGATACTCGAAATTTAGTGGCAGGCACACATAGCATTACGGTGGAAGTTCAGGATATGAATGGACAACAAACCGTAATGGATGGAACGACGTTTTACATTGGTGACGTGGAGCCGTTGAATGGTCTGCACGCTGATGTGACCAAGCTGGAGTTAACGAATGAAGGTTCGCATCAGTTGGTGGTATCTACTGTTTTAGAAGATAACACCCTGAAAGACGTTACAAGTCTTGCCGAATACGCATCATCAGATGAAAGTGTCGTAACAGTAGACGCCACTGGGCTTGTAAAAGCAATGGGGGCTGGAACGACGATTGTGACCATTCGATATGATGGTCAATCAATCACGATCCCCGTTACGATCAAAAAGGATGAGCCACTGATACCGCGTTGGGAGTTAGAGGCGCCAACCAGTAATTCCATGATGACAGGCGTCACACTCATCAAAGGCTGGTACCTAGATCCATCAGGTGTTTCCAAGATAGAGGTTCATGTGGATGGAACAGTAGTGGGGGAAGCTTCTTATGGGCTTACCCGCCCTGATATTGAATCCTCGTATCCACAATATCAGAATGCTAGAGCCGGATTTGAGTACCCTTTAGACACAACGCAGCTAAAGGAAGGGCAGCATTCGATTAAGGTAACGGCTGTTACTAAAGACGGCGCTGAGCAAGTTCTAGCAGAGCGAGCTGTTGTCATTGGGCGTGCAGAACCGGCAACAAGTATTGTAGCAAATATAAGCAAGGTAGATTTGATACAAGGGAATACACAGCAATTATCCATTTCTGCTGTTTTACTGAATCAACAAACGAAAGATGTGACCAGAGAGGCTCAATACACGATTGAGAATCCTGCGATCATTAGCCTTTCAGATAAAGGAATCGTTACGGGAATTGAAATCGGTCAAACCAATATCATCGTGAAATACCAGGAACAAACGCTTACGATACCTGTTTGGGTCAAAGCAGCAGGGGGTCTGGCTCGGGGAGGCATTGACAGTCCCGCAGACCATGCATTAATCAGCGGTGTTTATCCTGTCACAGGCTGGTTTATTGACTCTACTGGTGTTGAAAAGATTGAAGTACTGGTCGATGGAGCCGTAAGTGGTGAAGCAACCTATGGCATTTCTCGTCCGGAAATAGAAATTATGGATGCTTCTAAACCGGATGGAAACGTAGGGTTCCACTATAATCTCGATACAGGAAAATTGCGGGAAGGCACACATACTCTTTCTGTCAGAGGAACAGGCAAGGGTGGAAATCAGGTAATGCTGGGGAATAGAACGATTCAAGTCGTTACCTTGCTACCAGCAATCGGATTAAAGGCAAACGTTACAGAGGTAACCGTTCCTCAAGGAAAAACGCATCAAATAACTGTCATGGCGGTACTGGAGGATCAGAGCAGTCATGATGTAACCAAGCTGGCCCTATACAACATAGAGAATTCTTCCGTAGCAAAGGTGAGCACAGATGGCTTGGTCACGGCTCTAGCCCAAGGAAGTACGAGTCTCACCGTAAAATATGGGGATCAGAGTATCAGCATTCCTATTACCGTTACGGAAGCGGAAGCACTTAAAACCTTGGGAGAGATAGAAACGCCTGTAAATGGTGCTACTGTCAATGGCACCTATACGATTTCAGGTTGGTTTTTACATCCTTCTGCTATTTCAGACTATCGGGTTGTCATTGACGGGATCGAGCACGGGAAAGCAAAATCGGGCATTGCTCGACCGGATATTGCCCTGCTTCATCCGGAATATACAAATACGCAAGCAGGATACAGCTATACCGTTGATCTGAACGAACTGCAATCGGGTAATCATACCGTTTCTGTGATCGCAATGGATAGCGAAGGAAAGCAACATCCACTACCAGAAAGAAATTTCGTGGTTGGAAAAATTGCTCCAGCCATTAGTCTGCAAAATACAGAACCAAACATGAGCGTAGCAAAAGACGCTATGCAGAAACTGCAGATTACGGCCAGTTTTGAGGGGCAAAATCCAAAGGCCATTACAGGGGAAGCTGTTTATACAGTAGAAGATCCGAATGTCGTTTATGTCAGTCCACTGGGAGTCGTTACAGGTCTGAAGGTTGGAATGACAAAGATTCACGTGAATTACGGAAATCAGTCATTGGTGATTCCAGTTGTTGTCACAGAATCAGAATCAGGCTCGCTGGTTGCCAAAGGGCAAATGGATATCCCAAAAGAGGGCACAGTTATTGGTGGAATCACAACCATACAAGGATGGATTCTGGATCCGAGCGGTGTCTCCAAAATCGAGGTTTTGGTGGATGGACAATTACAGGGAACTGCCGTATATGGTGGACCTCGTCCAGATATTTTAGCCATGTATCCACTCTACCAGAATGCAAATGCTGGTTTTCAATATCTACTGGATACGTCCTTGTTTGCGGAAGGGAATCACAAACTGACCATAAAAGTAACGGATAAAGCGGGCGCGGAGAGTCTCGTGCTGGAAAGTAACATCATAATTGGTCCCGTTACGGGAATCACAGCTAATTATTCCGAAGTTACTTTAGAAAAAGACAAGAGCGTAGCATTCACGGTCGTTGCGTCTTATCGAGATAAGAGTACCAAGGATGTAACGGGAGAAGCGACCTACACGATCGATAATCCAGCTATCGCCAAAATAGATGCAACAGGATTACTAACAGGTCTCTTATCAGGAAATGCAGTTCTTACCGTGTCTTATGCTGGCATCGTGAAGCAATACCCTGTCACTGTAAAAGGCGACGTCTTGGTAACAGGGGGCGATATTGACACCCCGCAAGATAACGAACTCATCAGCAGGGATTACAACATGACGGGATGGTTCGTTTCTACTGGTGAAGTGGAGAAAATCGAGGTTTTGATGGATGGAGATAAGCTGGGCGAGGCGAAATATGGGCTTGAACGACCAGATATGAAGCGCAAATACCCAGACGCACCACATCTAAAACCAGGTTTCTCCTATCTGCTGGAAGTTGACCAGATGCAAGTAGGGGAACACCAATTACAAGTGCTGGTCACAGAAAAAGACGGGAAGCAAACCAGTATGGAGAAGACAATCACGATTGTTGAACCCATACATGACACGTATGCTTTTTGGCTGCAATTTTCTAATCAGCAAGGACAGAACAATTGGTCCTATCAGGAGGTAAATGGAGATCGCTTCACGGACTTGGAATGGGACAGAGCTTCTGAGGAATGGAAGAGTAATCAAAACGAGACGGCGATCGGAAATACGTGGATAAAAGTCGGGGGCTCAGATCCTATCCTGAAATGGAAGGCACCGCGTTCAGGTCGAATTCACGTTAGCGGTTGGATTTCCAAAATCCAAGGGGAAGAGGGAGACGGAGTCAATGTCCGATTACTGAAAAACGATGCTCAAATTTGGCCTTCCTCAGGCTGGCAATCGATTGACTTTAACGATGAGATTGGTGTGGAACTTCAGGAGGAGCTTTCGATTGAAGAAGGAGACGCACTGATTTTTCAAGTTAACCAGAAAGAAAACAACGTTGGGGATCTTCTCAAATGGACACCTGAAATCACCTACATAACGACCGAGGTGAACGATAATTCTGCTCCCCAAGTTTATTTGATCTCACCAGTGGTGGGGAAGGCTGTCACTACTGTTAATTCAGAGGATGTCATCACCATATCAGGTATTGCGCTGGATCCGAACATCGGAGACCAAGTTCATATTTGGTATCAGCTAGATGAAGAAGATCCTCATGAACTGACTCGTTTTACGGCGTCTGAGAGCGTAAATGAATTTTCGTACAACTTGCCCATCAGAAATTTGAAACCAGATCATCTCTACTCACTTCGTGTCTGGGCAGTCGATCAGAAATCCAGTAAATCTCTCGTCGAAAAAGTCGATATTAGCGTGGATATGAGAGCGCAAGCTGAAAAGGACCCGATAACCATTTCTGCGAATTGGAAATATCCGAAAGATCGAGCAGAAATACCAAAAGGGCAGTCGATTACGTTGGATTGGGACTACTACAACGGTAAAGGGTATCCAAGTTATATAGCCTCGCAAGAATTAATCATATATATCAGCGAGGGCGGGCATGTCACTTCTACAAAACGGGAGAAATTAACAGGCACAGCCCGTTCTTATGTATTTGATACAAGCTATATACAAAAAAACGCACTCATTGATGTGCGCCTAAAAGCGGTAATGAAGAGCGACGCCCCGAAAATCCTTGAAGGCAGTACCGCTAAATTGGAGTTCTATCTATTAGCCACGAATCAAGCACCTGTCGTCGTAAATACAGAGCTTGTCATCATGGATAGTGGCCTTAGAGGATTAATCAATTATTCGCTTAGAGATAATGATGTTTCAGACAAAATCGTATCAACAAAATTAAGAGTGGGACTGACACCAGGCGGAAACGAGCTTGGTGAGAAAGAAGAGACGATTTCCGAGTCGAACCAAAATGGGAATGCGTCCGGCAGATATTTTTTCCCCATCACAAAAGAAATGTTGTATCAGACTGTGTATTGGACGGTTCAAGCTCAGGATAATCGCGGGGCATGGACTACACCAACGAATTACTCATCCCGATTGGTAGATGCTCTCCCGAAGATCGTCATTTATACCCCTGGGGCAAAGAGGGTCATGGACATTGATGAGACCTTTACTCTGGAAGGGGTCTATACCCATCTTCAAGCAGGAGATGTCATATCTGGAAGGATGAATCGTCTTAAAAATCCGAAGGAATTTACTACTACTGGTAGCTCAGGTCAGTGGAGCCTTAGCTGGAGGGGCAGGGATCTTGGAGAAGGCACCTATCCGAACATCGAAGTATCCAATCGCGGCGGTTTTGTAGCGGTTTATCCCGGAAGCTTGACTATCGAGAAGAAACCGGATGCCCCAAGTATTATTAAAGTAGAGGCAGAAACGAATTCCCTTAAAGTATTTTGGAGTCCTGTCGTAGGCGCAACAGACTACGGCATTCAAGTAGATGGCGGCGGGATCAAGCGGGTAGGCAACGTATCCACTTATACCATCACGGGACTACAACCGGATCGCGCTTATACAATCATACTTTGGGCGTACAATCCATCCGGTACTAGCAGCTATAGCAGTAGCCCCTACACAGTCCAAACGAAACCGGCAGAAAGCAATTTTAATCTGTTGGTAGAGTATAACCCGGTACGGATGCATTTTCCTGCCAATCAGGCAAAATACTTTAAAATCACAGCGAAAACGAGCGGAGTTTATCAGTTCACGTTAAATAACGACTCGGGATTAGCGGCAGATGCGAATATATCCGTTTATAAAGGGGCGGGCTTGCTGGATCATGAGGAGATCTCTTCAGGAAGTAATGGTAGAGTGAATCCAGTATTTGCTGCCGGAAAAACGTATTATGTGAAGATTGTAGGAAAAAGTCCGTTTTACGCTACGCTTCTGGCAAAGCCAGGAGGCGAAGCTTTTGTTTTTAATCAGCCAAACGATATCACGATTCCAGGTGGACAAACGGTAGAAATTGCCATGAATGCTATCATTCCTGGAAAGTATCGCATGGTGACGCAATTGAAAAATCCAAGTCAGAAGTACCCTGCTGTAACGGTCTATTCCAATGGGGTTCAAGTGTCACCGAGGGAGAAGCCAAGTGCAGCTGAAGTCATTTATGATTTGGCGGCAGGTGCCTATACGATTAAGTTGACCAATACAGAAAGTAATCCAGTCAATGTACTATTTACCGTTTTTGCTCCGGCGGCTGGGGGAACGGTTTACGAGTATGTATACGATCAAAACAATCGAATCAAGGCGATCAAAGAAAATGGAGTCGAAAGCGTCATTTTCTACCATGACGAGAACGGAAATATCACAAAAAGCGTAAAGCAGAATGCGTCTACACCACAGAAAGCCAAAGCCTTGAGTCTCGATCTGGAAAAGGTGGATGTATCACCCGGTAACTCCAAATCAATCAAGGTCATGGCAACGTTGGACAACGGGAGTCAGGTAGATGTAAGCGCGCAGGCTGTATATGTCGTCGAGGATCCTTCGGTTGCCTATATCAACAAGGGGATTGTGTATGCGGTGAACGGCGGGACGACGAAGGCCAGGTTGTATTTCGGAGGGCAGTCGAAGACATTAACCATTACGGTTGATGCACCTTCTGTTCATTTGACATCGATCAGTCTTACACCAGGACAATCAACGATAACAGAAGGCCAGATCCAACGCTTGTATGCATCCGCTTATTACTCAGACGGTAACAGCAAAGATATCAGCAGCGTTGCCAGCTTTGACACCTCGAATGCATCTGTTGCGCAAGTAAGCAGCCAAGGTGTCGTAACGGGTATCAAAGCAGGAACAGCGACGATTACCGTTTCTTATGATAGTAAAAACGCATCCAGCCAGATAACTGTTCAAGGGGCAACCATTCAGGAAATAAAAGGAACCCCAGTGCAAGTGTCGCTGGTTGCAGGTGGTACTCAACAGCTGAGTGTCACGGCCACTTATTCAAACGGGGCCGAAGAAATTATTTCAAAGCAAGCCGTGTATTCAAGTAGTCATGCCAATGTTGCATCTGTGGATAGTGGTGGACTGATAACAGCACTTTCGCCAGGAGCTGCGCAGGTCACGGTAAGCTACGGTGGGCAAAGTACGATTATTCCTGTTACGGTTTCAGGAAATGTTATCTCCCTAGTGTCTTTGGCGGTTACGCCAGCGACAGTGAGCATTGGCAAAGGAGCCAACCAGCAGTTGGAAGTGAAGGCGACCTACAGTGATAACAGCCAAACGATTGTAACGAATCAGGCGACTTATCAGAGTTCACAACCTGCTATTGCCAGTGTTGAAGCAGGTGGGTCCGTTACTGGAGTGGCGGTCGGATCATCTTCTATAACAATATCTTTTGGTGGAAAAGTAGTTACGGTTCCTGCTCAGGTTACAGAGACGCAAGAGCTTGTGCAGAGCTTGTCTGTTGCACCAGTCAGCCTGAACATGTTAGTTGGGAAGACGCAGCAGCTACAAGTAACAGCGACTTATAAGGATGGCAAAAACATGGATGTTTCGGGGCAATCAGTCTACTTGCCAGGAGATGCCACAGTGGTAACCGTTGATGCAAACGGAGTGGTTATGGCTGTTAAGGCAGGTAGTACGAACATCACTGTTTCCTTTGGGGGAGCAAGTGTGGTTGTGCCTGTTGTTGTTACAGTAGAAATTCCGGTTCAGAACATCAAGGTTGTACCGGAAGACATCACTCTTCAAGAGGGGACAACACAACAACTAAATGTGCTATTGAAGCTTGCGGATGGTACTGAAGTGGATGTAGCGGATAAATCTTTGTTTACAATGGCAGATCCATCTATAGCATCCGTTTCTGCAAGTGGTCTCCTTTCAGGAATAAAGGAAGGAACCACCTCAATAGCCATTGACTATTTGGGAACCAAGGTAAACGCGAATGTAAAAGTAGCCCAAGTATTGAAAGAAGATAAGATAAAACGCTTGTCCGCAGGTGGAGCACATACGTTGATGGTGAAGGAAGACGGAAGTGTATGGGCGTGGGGTCAAAATGAGAAGGGGCAGCTAGGAGATGGAACGGTACAGAATCGGACGACGCCAATAGAAAGTATGCTGGTCATCTCCGCAAAACAACTGGTAGCGAGTCCAGAAACGCTCTTACTGCCAACATCTCAAAGCAAGCCATTGCAAATCACGGCGACCTATGTAAACCATAGTAAACAAGATGTCACGACA
>NZ_JABSUV010000064.1:0-19918 GCF_013284275.1 Brevibacillus sp. HB2.2 | reverse complement strand
CGTGCTGAGATACTTCTCTTCAACAATCCGACGCTCGATCTCGTCTAGCGAGTATTGCAATGCTCGATCAATCTGTTTGGCCTTCAGCTCGGTTATTGTCTCTGTTGGCTGTAGCCTTGGGAACAGTTGACCTATGCCCTTCTCTCTTAGTTCCTGCCTATTCTGTACAGCAACACGGAGAGCTTTATACTCTTTCAGTTCTTTCACAACAGCCTTTCTGACTTCTGACTCATTCACTGGTTGCAGAAATGACAGTTGTTCTTGTACCTGTGCGCTCATTTCCAGATTCCCCCTCGCGGTAGCCCGTGATATAATTTTCTTGTCTAAGGAAAAATTATCCGGCTCCCGATTGGGGGCTCTCTTTTTAGGAGGTATCCAATGCCTGAGATTACTTTCATTCCTCCAGAGTACAAGCCATATTTCGTTTTAGGGATTACTCTTGTTTTCATTGTCCTAGGAATACTGTGGTATTTGAAAAGTAGGTAAGCCACTTCTGAGAGGAATGTGGTTTTTTTGTTGCTTGATTAAACACAAGAAATATTAAGTTAAAACTGGACATTTCTATTCTTAATACTGACCCCTAAGCGCGATTTTCTGCTAGAATAATGCTGTATTCTTACCAAATATTGTAGGGGTCGTGAATTCCTTGCTTGAACAATTGCCACTAACTGAAATAGCTAAAATTGTCATCCCCGGCATCATTGCTTTTATGACAGGCCGTTATTTATCTAGACATTCACGTAACATCAATGCAGCTCAGGAGCAATTCGATAAAGCGTATCTTCCAATGTATAAAATAATTGAGCCATATCTGTATAGCGACAATGAAGACGAGAGAGAACTTTTAATTGCCGTTAAGCTCATCAATCAAATCGCTAATAAAAACAAACACTTGGTTCCTGAAATATTAAGACTTGAACTAAATTCTTTAGTCAATCGGATGGAATCTAAGGATAATTATGCTTTCTTGATTGATTTTGTTAGCTGGTCTATTGAAAAAAGATACTTTCAGCTATTATCAATTCTTGGGTACCCGAGAAGAATTGGTATATTCAATCATATGCATGCATTCTCTATTCGTAGGTTAACAGCTAGACTTAGACGATTAGATTTATTGTTAGGGAAAGTAATTCTTGTGTTACTTTTCATCCCTATTTTTATTCTGATAAGCACTTTCCTGTACAACCTATTTATAAGAGTACTGACCTTTATCGCCGGTTTATCTACTTAAATAGCCGATAATAAAACCAGTAACAAACGTCGCAGCCGAAAGGAGTGCTCCTTTCAAGTCATCTATGATCAGAACTACTCACTCCTTTCCAAACTTTCTCTTTTGTTAAACAGCGATCCCCTTCGCCTTCAGAAACGCCCGGCATACTGCTTTTGGTGCAGTATCCCCAAAGCCATGAACAATGTCGCGGTCTTCTCCAATGCTCAAACATCTATAATCAATTAGCCCGCCGTCCATGAATCTCGTCTCGATTTGGAAAGGAAACCCTTGTCTCGCTGCTTCCTCCACCAGCACGCCCATGCCTTCCCATTCAGTAGAGAAGTGGGGTATTTCACGCCACGCGCCGTCCTTCAGGTGAATGTCGATGTGTTCATCAACTTCCCATCCCAGCCCTACTGCCACCTGCTTGTCTAACTCACGTCCTGCTTGCATTCCGTTCCCTCCCATTTCCCGTAATATGGTAGAATAAAGGCATCTATTTAGGGGGTAGTTTAAGATGATAGTTGTAAACATGGGTGATGAAATGTTTAATGATGGCCTTTTTTATACTGAGCAAGCAGTGCTACACCAAGACAAGCTCTTCAACAAATGGCGTTACTGTCGATCGGCTATCATTAGCTACTGCGCTTCTGCTGAAGCAGAAATGTCAAAATTAATCGCTACTTCTTTAAAAAAATCACTATGCCAAGATCCTAACTCTAATCCCGAATACGAAAAAATCCTAAATTATATCAGTGATCCCAATATCCAAGGCGGTCCTCCAAGACAATTAAATGGCATCCAAAGTAAATATGATTTACTAAGGGAATTAAATGGGCTGACTGATGCTACAATTGATAGGCAATACCAGGAACTAACTTGGCTCAGAAATAAAATTATTCACTACACTTTCAAGAGCTCAAACGAGGTATATTCCGCCACTATATTAGACAGTGCTAACGAAGCTAGGGAAACTATTAAGCGATTCATATTAGAATTGCATTCGATTGCTAACGAAAACCCTCCGGATTGGGTAAATTACACTTCATCAAGGGATATCCAATAAGGATATCTTTTCTTTTCAGAAGTAATGATGTGTTAATTGCACCACTGGCAAACCCAAGTGCCGTTTCTTTTTTATGTTCTTCCGACCCTCGCAGTCTCGGCACCCCATCACAACAATGCTGTTGTCTGGAAGCTGTTCAAGCTGCTCCTTGGTTAATTCCATGTGTACGCCTCCTCATTTAGCAAATCGATTGTTTTGATCAGACTTGAAAAATTAATAAAACTTGGTACAATATTCTTAAGGCGGGTTGTAAAGGGGGATGATTATGTTAGCAAACATTTTGATCTCGCGACCTTTCCCATTTTTCCTGGACAAAATCCGAGGTGCGTGGAAAGGCTACATCGCCCTATTTTGAAAATACAAGCCGCTATTGCGGCTTTTTTCTTTTTCTCCACCCGTTACTTAATAAAACGTGTGTTGTGTTTCCTATTCATTGACAACCTGATTGCCGCCCTCCAAAATGGTAATATGTGTGGATTCAGATTAGAAGAGAGCAGACATGCTCTTTCGCTCTTTCCTATATTATCGAAAGGAGTGAAGATAAAAATGGATTTAGATAACTACAAACTCATTTGGACAACCGGAAAAGAAAATTATGTTTTAGTAAAGATGGATGGTCGTTATTTTGTTTGTAACCGAGTTACTAATACACTTTTGTTAATTGAAGATGAAGATCTCCATGAAGCGATTGTCAACGAAATGTTAAAAAATCAGTGCGAGATAGTAGAAGAGAGTTAAACTCAATTTACCATTTTGATAAACTACTCCGTCCACCAAGCCACGCATGGAAATGATTTAACGTCATGCACCCATTCGCGGACGGTTGTGGTTTCGTATGGAGTCCCCCTCATTGCTTCCACCTGAACTGATTTATCCATTGGGTAGTCGCTTACCTCATATTCAGCCCAGTCTTCTTCGCTAATCCTTGTCGTCTGCTTGTACCACGCTACGACTGATTCTTTGTCATAGCCCACTACAACCTCATATCGATCTGGACCAATGGCGAAAGCTTTCAAATTCTTCGTTTTTTCATTAACAATGGAATCAAGCCAATTGGTGATGTCGTTACTCAATTTTCCATTGGTTGTGACTTCGGCATATTTACGGAGTGCTGCTACTGCTGCCCCGTCTATATCTGGACGAAGAACAAAGCAGTTGTTAACCAATTCACCCGTCTCCACTTTACGCACGTCGTATTTCACGTACAAACCGTTATTGTCCACAGTTCTTTCCTCCCTTTCTTCCCTACACATCGTGTTAAGTGCCAAACTCGAAAATGTTCATCTGGGCTGTTTCGCGTTGGATTCGCTTTTCTGCAATCTTGATATAATCCGGATTCAACTCTGTTCCGATGAATGCGCGACCGAGATTTTTGGCTACTACTGCCGTCGTTCCGGATCCCATGAACGGATCAAGCACTATGCATTTGCCAATACCAGTATTGTTTGAACAACTGCAGGTGGGCTTCCAACCAACAGTTTCAGCATTTACCACTGGTCCACGCTTTAGATTTTCGTTTCCATTCAGGTGACCTTCTTGCCACTTCCCACTGGCGTTCAGCTCTTCAGAGGTACGACCAGCTTTTCCTGATCCTCCTTGGAATGTTGTTGACTTCTCCACGATTCTTTTCCAAGGAGCTCCACAACATTCGCAAGCACGCGAACTTGTTCCCGCGAGAATGCACGGTTCAATCAATTTTTTGGGATATGTTGCAAAATGAGCTTCTGGAGTTTGCTCTGTGGCCACCGTCCAAACACTCCGACGATTCCGTAGTCCCGATTCATTTGGAACATTACCGCTACTCTCACGTTCAACCGAATCCGAATTGTAAAAACTTCGACCTTGTGTGTACCCCCCGCCACCACGAAATGTTTTGGCGTTACCTTTTCTCCTTCGTGACTGTTCTGGTCCAAATGCACCTGTTGATCCAGCCGGTGCGACAAAGTTTGTTCCAACTGCAGGTTCTTTAACTGCTTCAGCGTCGTAAAAATATTTCTGGCTCTTTGATAGCAGGAAGAAGTATTCATGAGCTTTTGTTGGTCGATCTTCCACGCTCTCAGGCATTGGATTCAGCTTGTTCCAGATGTTGTCCATCCTTAGATACCATCCGTCTGCTTGTAGCGCTAATGCCACACGCCATGGAATGCCAGTCAAATCTTTCGGCTTGAGCGATCCATATTCAAACTGCTTATAATCAATATTTCCCTCGGACTGCCCTTTGCTTTGTTTATGAAATCCTCCAGGATTTCCTTGACCATTACCGTTACGCCCCTTCATACTGCCTGCGTAGCTATCTCCAAAATTCATCCAAAGCGTCCCGTCATCTCGTAGCACTCGCCAAACGTTCCGGAAGACAAGCACCATGTGAGCAACGAACAATTCTGGAGTCGGTTCCAGTCCGAGGCATCCTGTCCATGCTGGTACCGTTATGGCTGGTACGCCAGTCATTGGCGTGTAAGTTACTTCTGGCCATTCTGTCGGAGGCAAGCCATAGTCACGCAACCCCCAATACGGTGGACTGGTCACGCAGCAATGGAAGAACTTCTCTGGCAGCTTCGGCATTACCTCAAGCGTGTTCCCTTGTATGATCTGGTCCAGTTGCACCTGACGGCCTCCTTTCTTATCTCTCTGAGCAGTTTGTTAAGCCTCGTATTTTGTTGATAAAAGGAGAAACCTGTCCAAAGCCAGAATTAATAACACTGGATATTGTTTCCTTTTATACTTTCTTGGGGTGATTTACATGGAAATTATTCTTACTAGTTTTTGGGAATTCACTGAGTGGGTTGCTAATTGGGATGCTGACAAATGGGCAGCTTTTGGGCAAATAATGGGTTCAATTGCAACTTTCTGGGCAGTTTTTATTACTTTGAGAGCGACCCGTAGAAAACCGCGAATTTTAGTAAGAAGCAATGTCGTACTTGTATTTGACGAAGGTTTAAAACTTAATGCTACCGTGGTGAATATTGGTGATAGACCAGTAAAAGTTGAATCTGTTAAATTCACGGTTAAAAGATCACTAATTGACGTAATTCGTAGAAGAAGACCTTGGCTTATTATGGTCCATGGAGTCGCAGGGACTTTGCCTAAACTCCTTGATCCCTCTGATTCCATTAACATCGGAATGGATATCGACACGGTTATCAGCTCGATCAAAACTATCTTAAATAAACCAAAAGGTAAGGTTAAGATTGTAAGCTATGTGTACGACACGATTGGGTACGCACACAAAAGCAAAAGCATCACTGTTGATTTGGAACATCCTTTTTCATGAAAAAGGATGTTTATTCTATTAAATTCTTCTTTTAAGTTGACTTTAATGAACAATGAGTTAACATAATTGAGCTTGTGTGCCCATCTTTTTTGTTCCAGTCTCCTCGTGGCATAATGAAGACGAAGGAGTTGTTCTAATGGAAAAGTCATTTTATTACTCGGTCGAATGGTCTGAAGTCAGCTATTTGAAAGAGGCCTTAGATGCTATGGAGATACCTTATGTGATTGAACAAGATTCCGACCGTCTACAGCTCGATGCTGGTAATGTTGCCATCGTGTTCCCAGACCTTCCTGTTCGGGTCTATGGGGGCGTCCACGAACTGTTTGGCAGTCATGGACGCCGTTATCCTGAGTAGCCTTATTTACTCCCGTTCCAAGACGGTAATGCTCCGCCTACTTTCCAGTTGTTCACCTGTGGATTAACGATGGACTGCTTGATATGGTCGTTTACTTTCTTGGTTAGAGTTGAGCGTTTCCAAGGGTGATCTGGCGCTGGTTTAACGGCTGTCATATGATTTCCGCCTTTCTAGGGGAGAGGAGCAGCTTTACGCTGCCCCCGGTTCCTCACCGTTCTTTGTCATATGTTCAGCAACGAGTTTCTTGTATTTGGACCAAGCCGTTTGAAGTTTGGAGGAAGAGGTGCCGATGGACGAGGCAATCTTAATCCACGTTTCACCATTTTGTTTTCGTGCAAGCAATGCAGGGAAGTCATACTCCATTTCTTCAAACGCTGGAGCTTGTCCGCTCAAGATGAACGCCACCAGTTTATCCTTGTCGAT
Source organism: Brevibacillus sp. HB2.2 (assembly GCF_013284275.1). Classification (NCBI taxonomy): domain Bacteria; kingdom Bacillati; phylum Bacillota; class Bacilli; order Caryophanales; family Paenibacillaceae; genus Brevibacillus; species Brevibacillus sp. HB2.2. The sequence continues at coordinate 13,593 of NZ_JABSUV010000064.1, read as the reverse complement.
TGCAGCGACAGCATCATCCTGTTTATCTTCCTCTTGATCGCTGTCAGTTGTGTTGTCATCGGTTTCCTCTTGGCTTTGCTGCTCTGAATCAGGTGTGTTATTCTCCGAATCTTCGGTTTGACTTGAGGTGTTTTCAGAGCCTTCCCCTTTTTCTGAGGATTCGTCGCCTCCGTTCTCCTTATCACCAGTATCTTTGGTGTCTTCCTCGTTGTTTTCGGTAACTTGTGTTACCACGCCAGACCGATCAGTTGTGACAGATAAACCACGATGTTCTTCTCTTTCATCCTCGTCAAAGTTCATTGCCATTTGTGGATTGCCAAGGCGTACAACTACCTTGTCACCAACCATGTCTACAATGTCCGCCAAATCGTATGGATCAGGCTTCCCTACCATTTCCAAGTTCACAACAATCTTTTTATCATCCGATGCCATTTTCTTTACTATTGCCGTAAATTGTGCGTGTTTGCTCATTTTCCACACTCTCCCTTGGTTTATATGGCTTTTTTCTCTTCACGTTTTTTTGCTTTCCACTCGTCAATGGTGATCCAACCGCCATATTTCTGAACCTTTTTAAGCAATGTCAATTTCAGATTCGGATACTTGTACATGAACATTTTTGCTTTGATCTTGAAGGCTTCTGTCTCTTCACCCTTGATATCAATAACCTCCAGCGATCCATTAAGGTGAAGGACTTCAAAATCCGCCTTGTATGTTATTGCTTTAAGATTCTTGCCATTCCGGTGGCATTTTTCCTGAAGCACGTAAACAGGTTGCAGTCGCATGTCTTGGATTTCACCAGCAGCCAGCTTTTCTTTTAGTACAAGGTAATACTCTGACTCTGCCTTGGAATCGAACTTGATACCATCCACAATGGTGATCTGGTTGTTATATTTGGGCAGCTTTGGCTTATCTGTTTCTTGTTTGGCTGCTCTGGCTCTGCGCTTCATGTTATGCCCCCTTCTTGATCGTCTTTGTATTACCGGAGAAACGATGGATCAAAACCAACTCTGTCGTGCTATCGCGCTCAACCAGCCAATTTGCTGGGTTTAAATTACGTGCTTCCAAGTCTTTTTTTTGCCGCCTGTTTGGGCGTTTGCCTTGCTTCATGTCTGCTCTCCTCCCGGTTTAGGAACCCGTATTCAACGATTCTTGTACCTGTCGCCCTGGAGCCATATCCCAGTCGATAAATTCCTGAAAGACACGCCTAAAGGCAAGGTTCACTGTGCCAACCGATCCGTCTCGATTCTTAGCAATGATGAGCTCAACCTTGCTGATTGGTTCTCCTGTTGCAAAATTTACGTACTCTTCGCTGTCATCCCTATGTAGAAAAGCAACCACATCAGCATCTTGCTCGATATTTCCACTTTCGCGAAGGCTTGAAAGGTTCGGCCGTTTTACAATCCCTTTATCAATATCCCGGTTTAACTGTGCAAGAAGTACAACGGGGCAATCCAATTCCTTTGCTAATTCTTTCAGCGCTCCTGTATACTCCCCGATCTCTTGATCACGGTTAAGGTGGCGGTTACGTCGACCTCGCCCTTTATTTCCAATAAGCCCAAGGTAGTCAATCAGAATCATACCCACCTTGCCATGCTTGCGTTTTAATGCTCGAGATTCTGCAACGATTTCGTTTAAAGCTTGCCTCCCCTTATCCTCCATGTAGATATTAGAGCGATAAAACTTGTCACTTGCCTGCGTGAATACTTGCCATTCGCCCTCGCTCATCTTGTTGTGGCGGATTTTCAAAAGAGGTATCTTTGCCTCTGCTGCGAGCATCCGGTTTAACAAATCTCCCTTTCTCATCTCTAGCGAGAAAATCGCTACCGGATCGCTGTCCGGCTGAATACCAGTCGTCCGTGCCATCTTCAATGCGAACGCTGTTTTCCCAACGGATGGTCTAGCACCCAGGATGATCAATTGCCCGCCGCACGCTCCACTGGTAAGCATGTCTGCTTTGGCTATGCCCCACGACTTTCCAAGAAGGGAACCACTCTCTGTTCGAGTGTTTTCGATTACGGAAATGTGATCGAGGATAAAATCCTTTACCGCTTGCAATCCCCCACGTTTACTTGGTCGAATTTCAGCGACCCTCTCTTCTGCCAAGTTCAGCAGCTCTTCGGCAGATTCATAATCCCCGTTCAATACTCTGGAGCGAAGTGACTCCGCATATCGGAATACTTTCCTTGTCGTTGCTGCTTCCTTGACCAATTCAGCGTGGTGGTCTACTGCTGCAGCTGAGGCAACGACACTACCGAGACTCGTCAAGTACGGTACGCCACCAATCGCATCTAGATGTTTTTTATTACTCAATTCGGTGGTTAGTGCTACGAGGTCTATCTTTTCACCTCTGTCTCGAATGCTGAGCAAAGATTTGTATATATCTTGGTGTCCTGAGTGTGAAAAATCTTCTGGAGACAAGATCAATTCAATTTCGTCGAGGATCATTGGCTCCATGATTATGCTGCCTAGCGTTGCCTTTTCTGCTGGCAGGTTCTGTAGACGCTCAATCATGTACTTTCTCCTTTCCCAAAAAGCATTTCTTGAAAGGCCAAGTCATTTGCAGCACGCCTTTCAAATCCAGCGTGTGTTTGGTCTGAACTATGGCCCATTGGACCATTTGTTGATGGTTGATCCACACGTGCCTGGGGCATGGGAACCACTTTCCTGCGCATATTTCCATCCAGTTTGTCGTATTGTTTTCGCAATGTACCTGCTGACAGGATATTGACTTGCCAAAAGGAATCATCTGTTGCCCACTGGATGACTAGCTGTATGTCATATTTGCTACGCTTGTCCAACTCGATCATCTTTCGCATATCATTTGCCCATGAAGCGAGTGCAACTGGTGTGGCTTCTGGAACCTTAGCGTCAGGTTTCCATCGAAGGATACGGTCGCGGAGATACCTTGCCAAAATAAAGGCGTCTGTTGACTCGTCATAAACGCGCTTAGTGCGTTTGGGACAAGAATCTTTTTTACGTTTTACATGCTGTTCTTTATTGCTGTTCTTATATACTTCGGGAATCTCTTCGGGATTCTCTTCCGAATCTCTTCGGGAAAGCAGTTCATCAGAACCCCCTTCAACGCTTGATACATTAAGGTTTTCGTCACCCTCATTCTTCGGGATTTCAGGTGGAATGTCTTCGGGATTCTCTTCGGGAAAATCTGACCCTTTTTGACGGCTATAGCTACCGAGATTTTGAAATGCATCATAGTGGTTGACGGTGATCAGCAATCCGTTTTTGGTGTTCCCTCGGTAAAGTTGCCACTGGATCAATCCCATTGCTTTTAGTTGATTAAGAGAGTATTTGATTTGATCCTCGGACCAGTTTGTCTCTTTGGCGTAGTCCTTCATGATGAATACAACTTGTCCACGTTTACACTTTTCGTTGTCCTTGAAATTTGCTTCGCTCATAATCTCTTGGAAGATCCATTTGTCCCTTTTGCACCGAAAGGTTAAACGGGGAAGGACGTAAAACCCCGTTGTCCCATATTCTGCTATGCCCATCCCCTGCCCCCTCTCATGACACTCTGCGATGACTTACAATCTCCAGAAAGGAAAAGGGCACTTCCCAAATGTGGAGCTTTCGTCTGCCCTTCCCTTTCAATAACGCCCAATCTTCACCGTCGCGTTGAAAGGTTTTTGAGACCTTCCAGCGCATGAACCGCAGATCATATTCTTGACCTTTCATTTGGACTCATCACACCGATCTAACCTTGGGAAAATAAGTCTGCTTAATTTTCATTGTTTGTATCTGACCCCGACTGCTGGTTATCTGCATCTTGGTGCTCTGGCACTTCCTCAACCGCGTATGCTTCCGCATCGATCCAAGCGACAGTTGACATATCTTCTGCTATCTCATGCTTGACCGTTTCATCCATAACCAAGGCTTTTGCCATTTCCGCAGATTTTGGAGCGTATTTTAATACCTCTTTCAACACGGTTTTCTTAGCCATTGCCGGGAAATCAGTCTTCCAAGGGGTAGTCCAGCCTTTCTGATATGCTTGCGAGTATTTCTTTGCATGGGCTTCAATTCTTTTCGTTGACCAAACAACGAAGTCAAATCCACCATTTTTCAACTTATAAACTGCATAAAAATGTGTGGGCTCCCCTTCTGGCTGATCCGCAGGCTTGTGATTCATCGTTTTATCAAGACCGTATGAATAACTAAACTCGTCGTTTTTATAAACTTCATGGGCGTATATCGCTCGGTACTCACCAGTACGGTGCGCCAGGGATATTAGTCCTTTGTATCCCACTTGGAATTGCGCTTCTGTCCCATACGGGATAAGATATGCCTCGCCAAGTGGTGTATTTGGCTCTAATCCCAATTGGGCGGATTGCATAACCCCAGCTAATAGGCTCATTTGATTGCAATTGAGCAGCTTTGGATTTTGACGAATTGCTGTAATAGCGATCCTCCCCAATCTATCCGGGGTAAGATGCTTCGGAAGCGCCTTAGCTATCTCTGGCTCCATTCTTTTTAATAGGCCAGCGATTGACTTTGCTGGATCGTTTGCTTGAACACCTTGCTGGGCTCGATTGGCAAGCTTCCCAGCCATATCTTGCGGGTTTCCCATCCATTCGACCTCCTATGATGATTTTGGTAGGTAAAGCCGTGTATGTGCCTTTTTCACAAAGTTCATTTGTTTCTCAGCTATCACTGACCGCGTAACTTTTTTTTCACCAATCCAACCAATGGCGTAATCTTTCATGGCGTACATGATTTTGTTCTGAGCTTCGGTTTTCAGAAATTCATATTCCTTGATCCTTGCAGCTGCTTCGTGATACTGCTCAAGCCATTCCATTGCCTCGTTGGGGAGGATGATTTCTTGCCCGTTAGACTCTGGGTAAAGTTGCTTGATCATCTCTGCTGTTGTCTCAGCCCCGTCCATGGCTGGTGGAATATCCTCTTCAACCAGTCGCCAAAAATCAGACTCGATTTTGATTAGATGGGAAATTACCTCGTCATTCCGATCAACACGCTTGTGTCGGAAATCATTGCCGCCGATCAGAACAGCGATATATGCGAACTGTAGGCCAGTCACAGCGAGGTAATGTTGAACCTGCAAGTAATAATGGTCGGGAATCTTTTCGTCGTCCCATTCAGAAGCAAAGTATTTGTCAGCAGTCTTGCACTCTAAGACTCCTTGTTTCCCGTCCTCGTAGATCAATCTATCGAGGTTAGCCAGCATGAATGGATACTCTCGATGTTGGAGCATTTCATGAATTGGCTCGATTTTTAATCCAGTTCGTTCAGCAAATTCATCTGCAACAACTGGCTCTAACTTTCGCCCAAACCGAGCTGCTTGTGATTCCTCTTGTGAGGGCTCAACCTTACCCGTCTTTTCGAGCCAAACGGAAATTGGAGAACGATACTTGCTAAAACCAGAGACAGAACCAGCGTCTGATCCGCCCAAGCCTTTCTTTCTCAACTGGAGCCATTCTTGATACGGCATGTTTTCCGTGGAGACCAGTTTCAAAGCTCCCACAGAACCACTCCCTCTTGTGTTAAATCACTTGATAAGCTACGATTAACTTGATTCCCAATCGTGCTTTTAGTCCTATGATCCCGTTGCCGCGGGATCTTTTGTCTTTCACCTACCAACTTAAAGGGTTTCCCTAATTCTTCTCGAATGTAGATAATTGTCGGAAAATGGGTATTATTACCTGACTCCGATCATTTGAGATTCGAGGAGGTGAAACCTATGCACTATCAACCAGTAAATTCAAGTAACTTGAGAGCAGTAGCTTATGACCCTTCAACTCAATTACTCGGAATTCGCTTTAAGGGCAATACTGAGTACCATTACTACGGTGTACCGCAGAGTATATATCTTGGTCTCATGAATGCTTCTTCACATGGAAGCTATCATGCTGCTTACATCAAAGATGTGTATCAATATCGCCGTGTAGCCTAATCTTCAATGATCAAGACAATAGTAGGTCCAGTTTTCTCCACTTTTTTATCTCCATTGATTGAAAACTGGTAATTCTGGTGTGGGGGGACTTCCAGAACCGATACGCCTTGTCTATTCATCAGTTCCTCCACTAGTTTTTTTGTACTGACCTCTACCACTACTCCACCTCCTTTCTCTTCACGAGGCAACCACTGCCACACCCTCTACGGCAGCCGTTGTAGTTCCTTGCCTACGCCACGTCTTGACCTCGCTATGTATTACTTGGAGGTTCGAACCTCCGTGGAAAACTCAGTTCACGTGCGACCCTCAGATTTTAAAATGTCGACCGAATTTTCCACGCAGGGCCGAAGCCCGCGTTACTTTATCAAGCGTCTTGCCTGTTCCCTTATCCCCTCTACGAAATCCTCGTGATTCATCGATGCTTTCCCCCCAACAAGAAGCTCCAATTCTTCGATAACATCCCGCACCATCCATTCAAGCCCGCTGTCATCAACATCAAACGCTAAGGGTTCCATTTGCCGCTGTCTGTTAGGCTCAGTCCGTTCGACGTACTCTGGAAAATCAAGCAGTTGCTGCATGCACCAACGCCTCCTGTTCCTCCAGCTCGGTTATTTCTGCAAGACGTGCGTCAATTTCATCTTGACGAGCATACATGCGTTTTTCTGCTTCCGATGCTTTTTTTCGGTAGTGCAATGCATCGTCCATATTGCTATTCATTTCTGATTTGGCTTCGTCACGCAGCTCAGCCAAATTCGCTACTTCTTTTTGCAATTCCTGAATACGGATGTGTGCTGGCTTCATTGGGCTTGTCCTCCTCTATGTGGTTGTGGTATTCTTCCGATACAGTGTTTTTCTAAGCCGTCTGTTCGCTGCAGGCGGTTTTTTCGTATTTTAGGAATGCTGCGACTTCTCTCGCTTTTAATAAAACCGCTTTCCTCTTGCCCTTCACCATTACATACGGTGCTTTAAGAAATCGCCTCTCCCGCTTTGCCTTTACCTCTCGTAGTCGAGCAGCTAGCCATAGAGCCTGTGATGCTTTGTTGTTTGCCAATCCCCTCTGACTTTCGACCACTTTTTCCAATGCTCCGGCAGCTTGCTCCAGCTGTTCCTCATCTAAGTAACCGGGCTTCCCACCACACATTTCGATAAGAACATTTGCCGTGATGATAAGCCGTTTTGCTTGCCAGCCATTCCCCTCTTGCTGGACCCTGACCTTCTCTTCGACTAACGCGCCGATCACAATGAGCAACTGGTCTTGATCAAATACCATGTACTGATTACTCATGACGTCCTGCCCCTTTCATCACCTTTATAAAACCTCTGCTCAAAAGTTTTGCTTTGTGCTTCGTCCATTGGGCTATCCAGCCTAACTTTGATTCTTTCGTGATCACTGCCGCCATGTGTGTTGTGGATGTAACCACGTCCAATGTCTCTTGGACCAAGTGTTCAATCTGATGCTTTTCTGATGTACTCCATGTGGAAGGCGGTTTTAGAAGGATGGGTTGGGCCCGCCTTATGGCTAGTAGTAGCTCTTCGACTTCCTCAACCGTTTTAGCGACCACTGTATGCCTATTTAGTTCCACATTGTCGCCGTCCAAAAGGATCGGGCTTGTACCTGATGTCGATTCGTAAGCAGCAGCCATTGCTAAGAACGGATTGTTTGTTACTTGTACAGCTTTCGACTTAACATCGGGCGGCGTCATAATTCTCCCCGTGGTGTATGAAGAAACTGCCTCCCGGCTTACATTAGCTTCAAAACCGAAAGCTAACTGTGTCATGCCAGCCTCTTGAAGTGACTGACCTAACTGTCTACCAAAGTCGCTCATGTGTTCGCACCATCCTTACCAGCGTTATTCTGTTTTCGATGTACAATGTATCTAAGCTCACATTCCAGACTCTCCCTCGGCATCCATATGAGCCGAGGGCATTTTTCTTTTTCGTATCAGTTCATGAAGCCTTTCTTTGTAAACCAGAAGTTTTGGAAGCCGACGCTCTCTTTTCTCACGCGACCAGTTTGCAGATTGATTGACTTTCTTGGTGTACCAGCCGATTCGTTTGACCAGAATATCGAGTTTGTCCATTTCGAACACCTCCAGTAATTGGTAGGACTTTCCACCCATTCTGTCGAATTTCTCTGTCGGAAGAACGTGTACTTTGGCGAGTGGCGTTCTCTGACATTTCACAGAAAGGAGGGAAATCATGGCTAAATTTGAGATTAGTTGTGCTAAATGTAGTGAGGTGCTTCCAATTACTTTCACCAACATTATCGAAAGAACATCGTTACAATGCTTTAATTGCCAAGAGGAAATCCCTGAAAAGTTACTTTCTTCATACAAGGGAGTTGCGGAGAACTATCTCGCTGCCCAAGAAAACAGTACCGTTATCGGAGATCGCAACATGTTCCGTGGTGTTTGGGGTCTACGGATTGTTGAGTAGTAAGTTGTGAGTGAATGAAACTGATTGCACTTTGAAACTCACTCAGAGAACAATTATGTTGAACAGCGAGACCAATTATTCTTGAAGCAATTTCATGGGTATTGTTTGAAACGTAAAGCAGATCACGAATATTTCGGATGGCTGGCCTTTTGTCGGTCATCCCTTTTCACCTCACTTTCATCACACAACTGCATGCAGCGTCGAGTCATGGCAGTGACCTCCACCTGACCTTGTTTCACCCTTACCCGGCGAAATGGTGGTATGTATTATGGCGCGGCTCATATCGTCGCTCGCTCCCGCTCTTCGGCGCTCTATGCAGTTGTGTGGTAAATGATTCGTTTGTAGCTCAACCTATCTTTGCGTTGGGCTTATCTGTTGGAAAGGGATACTTGCCTTTCCGCTGGAGGTCCATCAAGATTTTTGGAAGCACTTCACAGACCAACTTCTTTGTGGCTTGAGGGCTTGGTACCATCCGATCGTTCTTACTCAATCATCACCGCCTCCTTTATGCTGGCTTTTGATTCGATTTCTCAATTTCCGAGAAATTATCTTCAAAAAAAATTGTGGGATTAACAGATAGTCCCAAACGGCAAACCAGTTCAAATTCGTCAATTGTCATTTGTGATGCACCGCTGATAATCCTGTAAAATTTCCCACGCTTCATACCAGTCTTATCTGCAACATAATTTAATTTTAGTCCCTTTGAGAGAATGTAGTTTCTGACCTTATCGCATATTCTCATATCATCACCCCTCCGAATTCTCATTTTATGAGAACTTATGCTTAAATAATAAATCTCATTTTATGAGAAGTCAACTATTTTAATCACATTTTCCGAGAAATATTTCTCTAATTACAGGAAAGATGCTATTCTTTTCTCGAAGGGTGGGAAAATCCATGTCTTTTTTAGGAAATCGTTTACGAACAGCAAGGCTAAGAAAACAATTATTACAAGTTCAGGTTTATGAGAAAACCGGCATTAATAATAAAACTTTAAGTAGATATGAGTCGGGTGGATCAGAACCAGATGTTGAAACGCTTAAGGTGTTAGCTGAATTGTACGGAACCTCCATTGATTGGCTCACTGGACACACAGACAATCCCTTTCCTTCTGAAAATGCAAAAATCCAAGAAGAACAAACCAGTTATCTTATAGACCTCCTGAATGATTCTGAATTGTCAACTGAGGATAAGGAAATGATTAAGCTGATTAAAGAACTGCCAGCAGATAAAAAGCGCCTCGTTAAAGAATTACTCGCTGCTTTTGGAAAAGAGATAGACAAATAACATGCCATCCCCTCACTGAGATAGGATGGCTTTTAATTTTGCTTTATGTAGTTGGCATAACTCAGATTCATTCGTAAGAATTAACTTTAGTAATAGAATTTCCTCTTTTGTCCACTCTGGATGCTTTTTCGATTTCTCTCTTTTTTTCATGGAAACACCCTCCCACACTAGAGCATTGTTCATAGAGCCAGTTTTAATTCCATAACTCCGGCATAGATTAATGCGAAATCAGCATAAAAGAAAAAATGTCACAGATTCCAATATTTCGGACATCTGCGACTATATTACCATGACAAATTTCATTGTTATTTTTCGTAGATACGAAACTTGTCGAATTTCCCACATGAATAAATGCTTAACTCCTGCATTATTTTAGACAATGCTGCCTGATAGAGACGAATATTGAAGAACACTGTCGAAACTATGTTATTTACAAATTTTTAATTGATAAAAACCGTTTCCATCCATCCACAAAATCCTTTTCAACCACTTTAAACTTTGTAAAATCATGAATGTTTGCCTTCATATATATAAACTTGCCGTCAAAAGATTCCACTTTGGACAAGTTGATTACATTTCCTCGAGCAAATCTACGAAACCATGAATCATATAAATAGTTTTGATACTTTTTTATATTCGTGTCAGTTGAATACCATTCTGATTCCGTATAGATTCGCGTTCCACCGTACTTTGTTCCTATATAGATGACTTCTTTAACTGGTACCATTATGATCGTTCCATCAGTCGTTATAGGTACATACGAACCGCCAAGAATTTCAAATGATCGATATATAGCGCGATCCGCTAATTTTTCTATTGCTTCAATTAGTGTATTCGTATCGTCATAAACAAACACTTTTCCTAATACTGCAATACACCCATACTTTTGTGCTTCTTTTTCGTTGACCTCGTGCTCTACACCACTAAGAATAACGCTCGGGATACGGTGTCCGCTTTCCCTAATCAATCGCAAAAAGTCTAAGCCAGTGGTTTCATTCTCCAATCTATGGTCGGTTATAATCGCGTTGATAAAGTCACTCTGTATGATTTGAAATGCCTCTTCAATATTCGTAGCGAGAATTACTTTTTTTACTTGTTGAAGTGCTAGAAGCTTTGTCTCAAGCAAAACTCGGTGGCCTAAGTTATCTTCTAGTACAAGGATGTGCAAACCGTTCATTTACTTGTCATGCCTCCTGCGAAAAAAAAGGCGCATGCAGCGCCCTTTATTTCTTGAGTAGCTCGTCTGGAACTTTTGGGCTGTTCGTTAACCACGGTGAAGCCAAGTTTACCGTTGTCATTGCAACAATTGATAAGAAACCAGCAAAGCTAAATGTAGCTGCTTTTGTAAGTTTAGTCATCACTTTATACATCAGTATCACCTCCTTATCCTGATGAGGGAAAGTGATTGTAAAAATACAGCTTTTGTTATAATCGGCAATGCGATCAGCGCGGTAGCGATCACAATAGTGATAGATATTATTTTCAACAAAGGATAACACCGGGCTGGGAGACGTGATTGATTCTCGATGTTTGAAGGTGAGAATAATGTTACCAGCACCAAGCTTACACAGTTCAAAATCAAGCCTACGTTTTGAGTTACCGGTATAAAAGGTACAATGACCGCCATTCCAATAGAGACAATTGCACAACCGAGAGCTGTCGATAAATGATAGCCCCCAGAAACCTGTCTAAGGCTTGCAAATGCTACCAAGAAGAGCGCTGTCTCTTCCAATGACCCAAGTACGAATCCAATAGCCAGTGAGCACAGAACCACAGTACTCCCATTCAAAAGAATAATTAAGGCATACTCCAGCTTCGCTACAGATTGAGGCAAATCAGGATTTATCCGTTTCATGCTGGAAGCAATTTTAAATGCGATGGATTCTATCAACGATTTCGCCTCGCAATCAAGTAACCTAAGACCATCATTATGATTAGTGATAGTGCAAGCATAACTAAAATATCGATACTGTCCGCCTTTGTTAGCATTAGATAATATCCCATGCTAAATAGGAACAACAGACTTACGACCAATCCAAGTAGAAAATAATTATTTCTCTTTTTAAAGATCACGTTTCTACCATGCGGAACATCAAAGCCTGCAAAGTTCAAATCTATGAGCTTTGCTAGTACAAACGCAGAGACGATTGTTGACCCCTGTAATATGTAATGTGCTCTCCCCCCGCTCAATACTTCATCGAGGGTCAAAACATTCAACCACTCCAGGACGTTCAGGACAACGAAAACTTGCCAAAAGCCATAAATTACAAATGTTGCGCTCATCAAGATGGCATACATTACGTTGAATTTGAACACACCCCACAACAAGAGTGTAAAAAGACCCAATTGAATAAAAGAGGAGTATTCAGCTAAATGAAAACCGTACTTCAACGAGTATGCTACAAACGTGAGCATCAAACACGATATTATTACTTCTGGCCAAAACTCTCGGAATCCAAATTTAAAGATAGAAAAAACAAGTGCAAATATTACTAGGTATTCCAAAACTGAGCCTACGACCAACAAAATGATCTCCATGTATATCTAAAGTCCTCCTTTTGCTACTTGAATTATAGCGAAAGGAGCGACAGGATAATATCAAATTTTGGTATAATTAACAATTAGTTCAGCACTTCTGTATCAAAAGGAGAGAGTGTTGTGAGAGTAGCCCTATATATTCGAGTCTCTACAGAAGAGCAGGCAAAGGAAGGCCACTCTATTGGAGCTCAACAGGATCGTCTTCTTGATTTTGTTCGATCGCAAGGTTGGGAAGTAGCCGAGATTTACATTGATGACGGATACAGTGCCAAAGATTTAAATAGACCTGCAATACAGCGACTATTAAAAGACTGTGAAAAGAAAAAGTTTGATGTGCTCCTGATTTACAGATTAGACCGTTTAGTTCGCAATGTAATTGACCTATATAATGTCATGGAACACCTAGACAAGCATGACGTAATGTTTAAATCTGCGACAGAGGTTTACGATACTACATCTGCTATGGGCCGATTCTTCATTACATTAGTTGCTGCTATCGCACAATGGGAACGTGAAAATCTTGGGGAACGTGTGACGATGGGTATGGAGAAAAACTTTCGCAAAGGAGGATGGAATGGCGGAGAACCTCCTTATGGGTATCGTTTGGAGGATGGAAAGCTAGTTGTTTACGAACCAGAAGCCGCAATAGTCAAACGCATCTTTGATTTGTATAAAACAAAAGGACAGCGGGAGATAAGTAAGATTTTTAATAAAGAAGGCCTCAGAACTGGAAATGGTGCGCTCTGGGCTGGGTTCACAGTAAGATACATCCTATACAATCCGGTTTATATAGGAAAAAAGAGATGGATGGATAACTTGATAGATGGTGATCATGAAGCCCTTGTTTCAGAAGAAGATTTCGAAGCAGCAGCTATTCTTTCTAAGAAACGGTTGATATCCCGAGAGAAGACTAATGTTTGCTTTCCGTTTACTGGCATTTTAAAATGCGCCCGATGCGGAAGTCCGCTCCAAGGTGGGGAGAAAAAGCAAAAGCTTAAAAATTACCGTTATTACAGATGTAGTGGTCGATTTGCTCAAGGAATATGCGAAATACCCATAATCGCTGAAGACACTGTCGAAAAGCTCATGCTTGAACAAATGGATTTCATTATAGATGGTTCATGGCAAAGAGAAATCGAAGTCGCAAACGATCATCATGTTACCTTTACTGTTCCTGATCACGTACAATTAGAGCGTGAATTGAGTGAAATACAAAAGCGGAAAAAGAAATGGCAGATGGCTTTTGCTAATGATGTAATTAGCCTAGATGACCTCAAACTCCGCATGCATGAAGAAAATGAACGCGAAGAGACTATCAGGGCTCAACTCATGTCAGAATCATCTATGGATAAAACGATACCTAAGTTGTCAAAAAAAGATGTTATGACATTTGCAAAGAGCATAAAGGAAAG
>NZ_JABSUV010000063.1:0-20371 GCF_013284275.1 Brevibacillus sp. HB2.2 | reverse complement strand
CATGATGGTGTGCAGTTTCGTTTACTTCGTACTTGATTTTGCCGAGTGTACACGATAACATATGTTCTAAATAAGAGTGATAACCATTATCAAAGTTTGGAAGTCAAGAGAAGAGGGTGACCTTTGTGTCTATTGCCAAAATCATTCGAGAGCGCCGCTCTATAAAAAAAGACTATAAGCCAGATCCTGTGCCCGAAGAACTTGTTCTGGAGCTGTTGAATGACGCAGTGTACGCGCCGAACCATTGTATTCGTGAGCCATGGAGATTTATGTTTGTATCTTCAGAGAAAAAAGAAGCGTTTGTCGAGAAGTTGATCACCTGCTATCCGCCAGAAGCCCATCAGGCGCGCAGAGACATGTACAACCAGCCAGCAGCTTATTTGGTTGTTATCATGAAAGAAGATCCGCGCCAAAAACAATGGGAAGAAGATTTCAGTGCGACGGCTGCTCTCATTCAAAACTTCCAGTTGCTCGCATGGGAGCGTGGACTAGGCGTCGTCTGGAAAACAAACGTGCACAACTGGGACCCGAAGGCACACGCTATTTTGGGTGTTTCGCCAGGAGAGAAAATCGTTGGTTTCCTGCACCTCGGTTTTTTCGATCAGGAAAATGTACCAGCAGCTCGCACACGCACACCTGCCGAAGAAAAGTTCACTCGGTTCGAATAAACGAAAAAACGAGACCATTCGATGGTCTCGTTTTTTTGTAACTACTTTGCTGCTGCTTCCTGTGCGATGACTTTTACCATACTGGAAATGATTCCTAGATGGATGGACTCGTGCATGAGGGCAAAGTTAAAGACTTCTCCTACCGTCGTAAATTGGAAGGGACCCATTGTAATGGGGGCAGGCAAAGCTGCTTCTAGCTGCTCAGGGGTAACGGAGGCCAGCAGATCTAGTTGTACGGACAAGTAGTGAATCAGTTCATCTTTCGAGGGAGGTGCAGTCGTCCAGTCAGAAGGCTTCGTTCCCGTCTGAAAAAGAGTAGCGTAAGTAGCGGGCAGGTCAGATTGGTAAGGCAAGCCGATGGACAGGAAATGCTGAAAACAAAAGACGATATGCCCGATATTCCAGCGAAGTGTATTTGAAAAAGCGGGAGATTGAACATCCAATAGCTCCTCAGGAATCATGGGAATCTGCTGCAGACCAATTTGACGAACGGATGTGGCAGAAGTGATCATGCTTTGAGACATAAGACAAAACCTCCCTATCATTTTCCTATGATTGACAGCGCTCTTACCGTCATCTAAAGTGTACGTCGTAGGGGAAAACGCAACAATCATGCTTTTCCGATTAGAATGATTAGTAAAAATGATCATGGGCGCAAGGGGTGAAGCAATGGAGCTCAGGCAATTGGAGTATTTTATGGCAATATGTGAGGAAATGCATTTCTCCCGGGCCTCAGAAAAGCTGTGTACCTCTCAGTCCAATCTCAGCCAGCAAATCAAGTTTTTAGAGAACGAGCTGGGTGTCCCGCTGTTTGACCGCTTGGGCAAGCGAATCACGCTGACAGAAGCAGGAAAAGTATTGCTGGAACAGAGTCGGCATGTTTTTTCCCATATCGACTACGCACGTGAAGCAATTGCAGCCATGAAAAACAACGAAGGAGGCACGCTCACAATCGGTGTCCTGCCTGGCGATGCTGACCTGTTGTTTGATGCTCTTCTTGTAGAATTCCACCGCTTGTATCCGAAAACATCCTTATCCGTCATAGAGTCTACACGAATCGTGGAGCAAATCACATCCGGTGAGATTGATTTGGGCGTGACTGTGTTACCTGAGCCGGATGAGAGAATCACTGTCATTCCGCTATTTCATGAAGAGTTCGCGCTTGCCGTTCATCGCACACATCCACTCGCCAAGGAAAAGGCAATCAAGTTTGGGCAGCTTCAAGAGGTAAAAATGGTGATGTTTCCGCCGGATCATCAAGCAAGACAGCTCATCAATCGCTATTGCATACAGGAAGGCTTTCGTTTGCAGCCTCATATCGAAACCACCACACTCCAGTCTCAATTGAGTCTTGTAAAAAAGGGGATCGGTGGCTGTATCCTGCCTAGCTTACTGCTGCAAAACGTAAACGACGACGAGATTGCGATCATCAATCTCTTGCATCCGACACCCAGCCAAGACATCTGTCTGGTTTATCGCAAGGATAAATATATGGGGTTCGCCGCTCGTACCTTCATCGATACGCTACAAGCGTATATTCAATCGGCCATCGACAACGCGCAGGCTTCCGCCATCCATAATCATCACTCGTAAGATTTTCCTTTCCTTGGTAAAATAAATGCATATCATGACAAACTGTACGATCTGGTCGATGGGAGGAAGTTCACATGCATCCAAAAAAAGTCCCCCGTTAATCCCGAGGTCCTCCATTCATGTATTTGTGTCAGCTCACCTCAAAAAATATCAAGGGAGATGTACGTAAATGAACATGAATGGACCTGTAAAAATGTCTCGAAGTGAACGATTTCAAACCTGCCAAGAAATTGCTGCGAGATTGCATGACGTGTACAAAGAAAAGATTCTGGCCATTGGGGTGTATGGTTCTATTTCTCGTGGGACAGACGGCCCTTATTCGGATATCGAGATGTTTTGTGTACTAGAAGAAACAGGGGAAGAAATAGAATTTAGCTACGAATGGTCAGCGGGACCTTGGAAGGCGGAAGTGAATGTGTGCAGTGCAGATGTTTTGCTGAACACTGCGTCTACTGTCGAGGATGATTGGCCGCTGACGCATGGACCATTCTTTTCTCCGCTGAGTCTATACGATCCGAAGGGCTTTTTTGAAACGCTCAAAAAAGCAGCAGAATCACCATCGCAGGAAGAGTTCACAGAGAATATCAACGGTATTCTCGTAGGGGAAATGTACGAGTTTATTGGCAAGTTGCGAAACGTAAATCTAAATGGCCCACATACCTATCTGCCCTATTTGGCCATGCAATTTGCCCAATACGGTGCGATGTTGATCGGGCTGCATAACCGAAAGCTGTACTCGACAGGGGCCAAGGTTTTGCCAGAAGCGCTCGAATTACCGCATCGCCCGGCTGGATACGATCAGGTAGCCAGATTGGTAATGGCGGGAGATCTGACTGATCCAGCAAAAATCGTTACCGTTTGCGAAGCATTCTGGGATGGTCTCCAAGAGTGGGCTGCACAACATCACTATGTGATTCATTCAAAGCGAATCCCTTTTTAATGGATAAAAAATGAGACCCCTTGTAATGTAGGGGTCTCAACCTTTCAAGAAAGCCTTGCTTCCTAGCGAGGCTTTTCTTTTTTGCTTACTCAACTTTGCCGCTCAAATGCTCATGAATGAGCTTCCATTCATCTGTCTCCGTTTTCGTGAAAATATTCGTGGCTCTGCCACTTCCCTTGACGAATTCCCCGTTGTAATAGCCTTGGTATTGATACGTATATACACAGCTAGCGGATCTTTGATCGACGGAAATCCACTGGACATCCGTAGCCGCATAAACTTCATCCTTGATCAGATGCCATGCATTTTCAAAGTAAGCGCGGATCTCACTCATGGATGTACAAGTCTTGTCGGAAAACCAGTAAATGGCATTCGGATGAAGCACTTTCTCTACATTGGCAAAGTCATGTGTATTAGTAGCATCCATATATTGCGCTAACGCCTGTTTATACCCTTCCACAAATGATCCCTCTCTCCGCTGAAAATGGTCTATTTATCCATATTTTATAGGTTTGCGGCAAAGAAAAAAAGCCCGCCCGATGTAGAAGGGGGCTATTCGGGCGGAAATGGAGGACGTAATGTCCATCGTAGGGTCTGACACATTCATGATAGTTGTCTGATGTTAAGGAAGAGTAGAGAGAACATGAAGCATTTGTTAATTTTTAGGTTTTGTCTAAATGCCGAGGGGCAAGCACCCGTTTTTTTTCTTTTTGATCGCTGGAATAGACAGGCATCCATACAGGGGAGATGCGGCTGTCATAAGCTGAATGCAGTACTGATCCTTGCCAGCAGATCGGTGCTTCCATCTGATCTCAATGAGAGGAGGAGAGAAGATCATGGGTTGCAATCGCGATGGTTTCGGCTTTTTTGGTGGCGGGTTCATTTGGATTCTCATTATTATTTTTCTAGTAATTTGCTTCTTTGATGATTAAGGTACGATTGCAAAGAAAAGACTCTGTGCTCTTATACGAGAGACAGAGTCTTTTTTTTGGTTACTACTTCAAATGCTGCAAAAACTGACGTGTGCGTTCCTCACGCGGCTTTGCGAACAAGTGGGAAGGGGTATCTCGCTCCACGATGACGCCTTGGTCCATGAAAATCACCTCGTCGGCAACTTCGCGGGCGAACCCCATCTCGTGTGTGACGACGATCATTGTCATTCCTTCCTGGGCTAGCTCCTTCATCACCTTCAACACTTCGCCAACGAGCTCCGGGTCGAGAGCGGAAGTAGGCTCGTCAAATAGCATGACTTGCGGGTCCATTGCCAGTGCCCGAGCAATCCCTACGCGCTGCTGCTGTCCGCCAGATAACTGTGCAGGAAAATGGTCCAGCTTGTCACCGAGACCAACCTTTGTCAGGAGAGCAGCGGCTTTCGCACGTGCTTTTTCTTTGTCTTCTTTTTTGACAGTGACAGATCCCTCCATCACATTTTCAACGGCTGTCATATGCGGGAACAGATTGTAGTTTTGAAACACCATGCCGGTTTGCTTCCGCAGCTTCGGAATACTTGTTCGCTCAACTTTTTTGGAAAAATCCAGCTTGACGTCCCCGATCTGGACGCTGCCGCTGGTCGGAACCTCAAGTGCATTCAGGCAGCGAAGCAAGGTTGTTTTCCCGGAGCCAGAAGGACCGATGATAACGACTACCTTTCCTTTTTCCACCGAGAGGGAAATGCCTTTGAGCACATGTAAGGTGTTGAATTGTTTATGCACATCCGTGATCGTAATCATTCGTTTTCACCTGCTTTTTAGACATAACGGTCCAGCTTGTTTTCGATGCGATCCTGGATAATGGAGAGTATGAAGCAAATCACCCAGTAGATAAGGGCCGCTTCCGCATAGACGAGCAACGGCTCATATGTCGCAGCAACGACTTCTTGGGCTTTGCGAAACATTTCCGGTACGAGAACGACCGAAGCCAGCGAAGTATCCTTGACCAAACTGATAAACGAGTTGGACAAAGGAGGAATGGAGACGCGAGCTGCCTGAGGGAGCACGACCCTGCGCAGTGCTTGCCAGTAGGTCATTCCCAGAGAGTAGGCTGCTTCCCATTGCCCTTTTTGAATCGACAAGATCGCGGCACGTACTACCTCGGAAGAGTAGGCACCGACGCTGAGAGAGAAGCCGATGATTGCTGATGGTATCGGATCGATCATTAAGCCGACGCTCGGCAAGCCATAAAAAATGATGAACAATTGGACCAATAGCGGGGTACCGCGAATGATCGATACATAAAAGCGGGCGATGCCAATCAGCGGCTTAATGCCGGATAGTCGTGCCAGCGCAGTGAGAACGGCAAGGATCAGACCAATGAAAAAGGCAGCAATGGCGATTGTTAAAGAATAGAGCAAGGCTCCTTTCAACAGAGGAAGAAAGGAGCTTTGCGCGATATCGATCCATCGGTTCAGGCGTTCTGGGTTTTCAAAGAAGCTACTTAGAGACATCTGCACCAAACCATTTCTCTGATATTTTTGCGAGGGTACCATCTTTCGTCATGTCATCCAGTGCTTTGTTGAATGCATCAACCAGCTCTGTGCTGCCCTTGCGGAAAAGGAAGCCGTTTTTCGCTACGTTCGGATCTTTTGCGATAATTTTGATCGGAACATCAGGTTTTTGCTTCATGAAGTCCAACAGGGAAATCCCATCGTTGATTGTAACGTCTACACGCTTGGAAACAAGCAGGTCAATCGCTTGGTTAAAGCCTTCCACACCGACGATTTCCGCTCCGTTTTTCTTCGCGATATCTGTGAGGTTGCTCGTTAATGTTTGCGCTGCCTTCAGACCTTTAATGTCCGCAAAGCCTTTTACGGTCGTGTTGTCTTTATGGGTGACAAGGACTGCTGTGGAAACGGTATATGGATTGGAGAAATCGTATTTTTCCTGACGATCAGGGCGAATGCCTACCTGATTCGCTACGACATCAAAGCGCTTGGAGTCAAGTCCAGCGAACATGGCATCCCATTGTGTTTCTTGAAACACAGGCTCGACGCCGATGCGCTTTGCTACCTCTGTCACGACCTCCACATCATAGCCTGTCAGCTTGCCAGACTGATCGTGGAACGTAAACGGCGCGTATGTGCCCTCGGTTCCGATCAGCATTTTACCGTCAGCTTTTACTTTTTCCAACAAGTTTTGTTCTTTTTTCTCTTCTGTTGGGGCAGGAGCGGCATTATTTTGCGGTGCCTGTCCTGTTGAAGACGACCCGCAACCTGCCAATGCGACTAACAGAGTGGAAGCGAGAAGGGAAAATAATAGTTTTTTCATAAAGTAACCCCCACTAAACCGATGTGAATTTGAATAGGAACATACTAAAAGGGACAGACAATTTTGTCAACGGCTAAGAATTACTTCGTGATATCTTCGCCGAACCATTTGGTGGAAATTTTGGAAAGGGTACCGTCCTGCTGCATTTCATCGAGCACCTTGTTAATCGCGTCAGTTAGTTCTGTGCTTCCTTTACGGAACATGAAAGCGGTTGGTTGACCCTCTGTATTTTTGGCCACGACTTTGATTGGCGTATCCGGCTTTTGCTTCAGGAAATCAAGCACCGACAAATTATCATTAATCACAACGTCCACGCGTTTTTGCGCGATCAGGTCAATCGCTTGATTGAAGTTGTCTACACCGACGATTTCTGCTTCATGGGAGCGTGCGAGATCAGCGTAGTTACTGGTCATGGATTGTCCGGCTTTTAAGCCTTTAATATCCTTGAAGTCTTTGACGGTGTTATTGTCCTTGTGCGTAACCAAAACCGCACGGGAAATCGTATATGGCTTGGAGAAATCGTATTTTTCCTGACGATCAGGACGGATTCCTACCTGATTGGCAATGACGTCAAAGCGCTTGGAGTCGAGTCCCGCAAACATGGCATCCCACTGGGTTTCCTGGAACACAGGCTCTACACCGAGTCGCTTGGCAACCTCCGTGATTACTTCCACATCATAGCCAGTCAATGTGCCCGACTGATCATGGTACGTAAACGGAGAGTATGTACCTTCCGTACCAATGACGAGTTTCTTCTCGGCTTTCACTTTTTCCAGCAAATTTTGCGAAGCTGCTTGATCAGCAGGTGGAGTCGTATTATTCGGCTGAGAAGGAGAACCGGAAGTGCTGCAGCCAACCATTCCCAGTAGCAGGCAAGAGAGTAAGGTAGAAAGAATGACTTTTTTCATGTTGTAATCCCCTTTATGTTAATCGGATTTCATGGATTCATAGTAGTGGTCGTTCATGCCTTTGTCAATCTTTAAATTGTTAAATCCTATTTGATTACTTTGAATTGAGATTTATGCGGCTGCGGTGAAGAGAAGAATATTTCCAGTCTAGGCTCCAGGCTCCGTCCTGCTGAGGGCTGAGACTGTCCGCTCCGAAGGGATTCGCGGGGAAACGCAAAAGTGGTAGCCGCTACGTCGCGTGGGCACGGTTGCGTTTCTGATGCCCGCGAATCCCTTCTCCGCTCGGTAGGACTCCACAAGTAGCTACGTCTGGAAATATTCTTCTCTGTCGTGACTGAGGACATTTCTTCATTCTTTTAAATCTTTAAAGCCCGTTAAAAAACGGAAAGCTCGTAGAGGAAACAGGAGAAAAAAGCGAAGATCATAGGGACACCGCCCGAGGTGCAATGAAAAAAAGAGAAACAAGCTTTTAGCGTCCACCTCTGAGACACCCCCTGAATGGACCACTTTGGACGCGGGTTTCGCTTTTTTTCATGGAGCCGGACAGTCAATCCCACAGCGGGTGGCCCTAGAATCTGAGCGTTTTCTCCTGTTTCCTCCCCACCACTACAGCCACATAGGGGTACTATGGTACAATCATCCTATAGAGAAAGGAGCGATCCAAAATGACTCCGTTTATTCATTCCCATCGATTGCGTGTCCGCTATGGCGAAACCGATCAAATGGGTGTGGTCTACCATACGAATTATTTGAACTGGTTTGAAGTAGGAAGAACAGAACTGATTCGTCATGCGGGAATCACCTATCGTGAGCTCGAGGAAAAAGGCGTACTTCTGCCTGTTACAGATGCGAACATCTCTTACAAACAGCCCGCCCGCTATGACGACGAGGTAGAAATACGCACACGTGTAAAAGAAATCAGTCCTGTCCGTCTCACATTTGCTTACGAGATTGTTAGATTGCCTGACCAACAGCTGTTGGTGTTAGGTGAGACGATGCATGTATTTACCAACACAGCTTTGAAGCCGATTCGCTTGTCTCGAGCGGTACCTGACATCTATGATTGGTTGGACTCCCAGCATAAAGGAGGGGAATAGGCATGTTCCGCTTTTTTGCCATTCTATTTGTCGTTGCGTTTGGTTTAGAGCTTTGGGGGCTTATTACCATTGGATCGTGGATCGGCGGCTGGAATACAGTCGTGCTGGTCATTCTGACGGGGATCTTGGGAGCTTGGCTTGCGAAGCAGCAGGGGATGCAAGTATTCCGCATGGTCCAACACCAGTTGTCGCGTGGCCAAATGCCTACCGATTCGCTTATCGATGGTGTCTTGATCCTGATCGGTGGCATTTTGCTCTTGCTGCCTGGATTCGTCACGGATGTGATTGGGTTGGTTTTCCTTATTCCGTACACGCGGATGATCATTCGTCATCTATTAAAGCGCTGGCTGTGGAACCTTATCTCGTCTGGCCGTGTTCAATTGTTTTTCCGCCGCTAATACAAATATTCCTTATGAAAAAGAACCGCTCCGAGCTACGTACAAGCTGCTCGCAAGCGGTTCTTTTTACATGAGGTCAGGTTTTCCTCCCACGGATGTAGCCCCATACATCTACGAAGACGTTGGCTTTTACCAAAGCGTTGATCATGACGAGTGAAACAGGTCCGATGATCAAGCCCAGGAATCCGAATAGCTGGAGACCAACAAACAGCGCGACTAGCGTGAGGAGCGGGTCGAGACCGACGTTTTCGGCAACGACTTTTGGTTCGATAATTTGACGGAAAATCAAGACGACCCCGTACAAAATGGATAAGCCAATGACCATCGTGTAATTACCTTTGAAAAACATGTAGATGATCCAAGGAACAAAGACGGTCCCTGTCCCAAGATAAGGCAAGAGATCGACCAAGCCCGTGATCAAGCCAATCGTAATCGCGTACTCGACACGCATGACCAACAGGCCAATGATGACGATGGCAGCGGTTAAGGAGATGAGGGTCAACTGCGCCTTGACGAATCCGAACAAGGCATTGCGCAAATCGATGAAAATTTGATCGAGACGGCTGTTTACCCCAGTTGGCAAAAGACGACGAGCCCGCGCTTCCCAAAGGGAAAAATCTTTAGAGATAAAGAAGGCACCCATGATGGAAATAACGGAAACTGTTGCCATATTAGGGAGTGAGAGAAGCAGGTTTTTCAATCCATCCAGGAATTTGACGATCAAGTTCTGCCCGACATTCGTGATGGTCGAGATTGCACTGCCTACCGTACTGGCGAGCTTCTCTTGGTATCCTTGATCAAGCTGAGCATAAAACCACTGAATCTGATTGTACAGTCCCATTAAAAAGTCTTGAGAAATTGTAGTTTGCAAATAATGGGCCAGCTCCTGTGCAACGACTGGCAAACGCTTGGCCAGCTCTCCGATTTCCACGACCGTTTCCGTGATGATCAGTGTGGCCACTCCGCCAGCGAGCAGTATCAAAACCAAGAGCGCGATAATGACCGAAAGCCAGCGGGGAATCCGGAACTTTCTGGTCATAAACGTAACGGGCTTGTTGATGATGAGCGCAATGAGTAAAGCGATTATAAATGGGTACAGTAAAGGTGTTGCGTGTTGGAATACCCAAATCCCTACATAGACAAGCAGGCAGACCCATAACAAGCGAATGATTTGAAAGAGGCGCTCTACCCAGTTTTCCTGATTCAAACGATTTCTCCTTTCCGCCGCGAAGGTGCGAACATAATCTGATGTTTCTATTATGCAGTATGCCTCATAGGTGGAGCAAGAACGCGAAAAAACAAAACTCCGTTTCACCCTTCGAAACATTTTTTCGCTAACCTTATTCACAAAATCGCAATAATCTTTTATAATTGGGTCGTCTTAGTGGATTCTTTTCTCTCGCCTCTCCCCTTACACGAGCGTCATTTTCATGTATGACCTTGTGAGGATTTGCGTGGATACATTCCCTGTCAAGAGTGGTGGATGAAAGAAACCGCTGCTTACAATTTCATAGATAGGATGTTCAAAAAGTCGTCTATTTTGAACTTGATCAGGCCGTTTATCAGTCATGGCGGACAAGCGAAGACTAGATAAGCACTACTACTTGAGTGGAAAAGGAGAGGGAGTTCTATGACAACTACTCGTGGACTTGAAGGCGTTGTTGCCGCTCAATCATCTATCTGTTCGATCGTCGATGGGGTTCTTTGTTATGGCGGGATCAACATCGATGAGCTGGCAGAACATGCAACTTTTGAAGAGGTTGTATATTTGCTCTGGCATGGAGCGTTACCGAAGCGTGATCAGCTGGACGCTTTGAAAAAACAATTGGGTGAAAATGCAGCAGTGGCCAAAGAAGTGCTGGAAAGCGTTCGCCACTATCCAAAAGGCGTACACCCAATGGCGGCGTTGCGCACAGCTGTCTCTTCGTTAGCGCTCTACGACACAGAAGCGCAAGATATGTCTCCAGAAGCCAACTATCGGAAATCGATCCGTCTGATGGCACAAACTCCTACCTTGATCGCTGCTTACGAGCGTATGCGTAAAGGTTTGGAGCCAGTAGCTCCACGTGCAGATTTCACGATTGCACAAAACTTCCTCTACATGCTCACAGGCCAGGAGCCAACAGAAACAGCAGTAAAAGCGTTTGACGTTGCTCTGATCCTGCATGCTGACCATGAGTTTAACGCATCTACATTCTCTGCTCGCGTAACTGTTGCAACTCTGACTGATATTTATTCCGGTATCGTGTCTGCAATTGGTACGCTCAAAGGCCCTCTGCATGGTGGCGCTAATGAAGCAGTAGCGAAAATGCTGAACGAAATCGGCGGTATGGCTAATGTAGAATCCTACATCCGCACCAAGCTGGATAACAAGGAAAAAATCATGGGCTTCGGACACCGTGTATACAAAGATGGTGACCCACGTGCGAAATGGCTGAAAGAAATGTCCAAAGCACTGACCGCGCAAATCGGTCGCCCTGAGCTGTTTGAGATGTCTGTGAAGATCGATGAAATGATTTCCGGTGAAAAAGGATTGAAGCCAAACGTTGACTTCTACTCCGCATCTGTTTACATTTCGCTCGGCCTCGAAACGGACCTGTTCACACCGATTTTTGCTATCAGCCGTATGTCCGGTTGGACAGCACACATCATGGAACAGTATGAAAATAATCGCCTGATCCGTCCTCGCGCGGATTACACCGGTCCGGTCAACCAACACTACGTTCCAATTGACCGCCGCTAAGAACTCGCTATTTTCGAGCGTGGAGGGCAGGTGGTCAGCCAGGCTGATCGCTCCTGAGCGCAAGCTTGAGAACTACCACAAGTGAGTGGTAGTTCTCCTACGTCTGGAAATATTCATAATCACCAAATATATATAACACTGGAGGGATTTTTTGTGTTTAAAAACCTGACGCAACCAACTGTAGGCGAAAAAATTACTGTGGATAACGGTAAACTGGTAGTTCCAAACAATCCAGTCATTCCTTTCATCGAGGGTGACGGTACTGGCCCTGACATTTGGAAAGCTTCTGTTCGCGTTCTGGATGCAGCTGTAGAAAAAGCTTACAAGGGCGAGAAAAAAATCGCTTGGTTCGAAGTATTCGCAGGTGAGAAATCCTTCAACCAATACAGCGAGTGGCTGCCAGAAGATACGCTGACTGCTGTTCGTGAATACCTGATCGCAATCAAAGGTCCTTTGACTACGCCAGTAGGCGGTGGTATCCGTTCTATCAACGTAGCACTGCGTCAAGAGCTGGATCTGTATGCTTGCGTACGTCCTGTTCAATACTTCGATGGTGTTCCATCCCCAGTGAAACATCCTGAATTGACTGACATGGTAATCTTCCGTGAGAACACTGAAGACATCTACGCTGGCGTAGAGTGGGCTGAAGGTACTCCAGAAGTGAAAAAAGTAATCGACTTCCTGCAAAACGAAATGGGCGTGAAGAAAATCCGCTTCCCAGAAACTTCTGGTATCGGTATCAAGCCTGTTTCCAAAGATGGTACAGAGCGTCTGGTTCGTGCAGCGATCAACTATGCGATCGAGAACAACCGCAAATCCGTTACCCTTGTACACAAAGGTAACATCATGAAGTTCACGGAAGGTGCTTTCAAAACTTGGGGTTATGCAGTAGCTGAAGCAGAATTCGGCGACAAAGTATTCACTTGGGCACAATACGATCGTATCAAAGCTGAAGGCGGCGACGCTGACAAAGCACAAAAAGAAGCAGAAGCAGCTGGCAAAATCATCGTGAAAGATGTTATTGCTGACGCGTTCCTGCAACAAATCCTGACTCGTCCAGCTGAGTACGATGTAGTAGCAACACTCAACCTGAACGGTGACTATGTATCTGATGCATTGGCTGCACAAGTAGGCGGTATCGGTATCGCTCCAGGTGCAAACATCAACTACCTGACTGGTCATGCGATCTTCGAAGCAACTCATGGTACAGCTCCGAAATACGCTGGTCTGGACAAAGTAAACCCATCCTCCGTGATCCTGTCCGGAGAAATGATGCTGCGTCACCTGGGCTGGAACGAAGCAGCTGATCTGATCATCAACTCCATGGAAAAAACCATCTCCGCGAAAACAGTAACATACGATTTCGCTCGTCTGATGGAAGGCGCAAAAGAACTGAAATGCTCCGAGTTTGCTGACGCTCTGATTCAAAACATGTAAGATAGATTTGGGTACAAATTTTTACACTTACATTTTTGGAGGGGAATAGTTCATGGCATTCAACCGTAAAAAAATCGCTGTTATCGGTAGTGGCTTCACTGGTGCAACAACTGCATTCATTTTGGGGCAAAAAGAACTGGGCGACATCGTATTGGTTGACATTCCGCAACTGGAAAACCCAACAAAAGGTAAAGCGCTCGACATGATGGAATCCGCGCCAGTATTAGGCTTTGATGCAAGCATCACAGGTACTGCGAACTATGAAGACATCAAAGATGCTGATCTCGTCATCATCACAGCTGGTATTGCCCGCAAGCCAGGCATGTCCCGCGATGACTTGGTTAACACGAATGCTGGCATTATGAAATCTGTTGCAGAGCAAGTAAAAACATATGCACCTAACTCTATCGTGCTCGTACTATCCAACCCAGTTGACGCGATGACGTACACCTTCTTCAAAACGTCCGGCTTTCCGAAAGAGCGTGTAATTGGTCAATCCGGCGTTCTGGACACAGCTCGTTTCCGTACCTTCGTGGCTATGGAGTTGAACGTATCTGTAGAAGACGTAACGGGCTTCGTTCTGGGTGGTCACGGTGATGACATGGTTCCTTTGGTTCGCTACTCTTATGCTGGTGGTATTCCATTGGAAAAATTAATCCCGAAAGACCGTCTGGATGCGATCGTAGAGCGTACCCGCAAGGGCGGCGGCGAGATCGTAAACCTTTTGGGGAACGGTTCCGCTTACTATGCACCTGCGGCTTCCTTGGTACAAATGGCTGAAGCCATCATCAAGGACAAAAAACGCATTCTACCATCCATCGCTCTTCTGCAAGGAGAATACGGCTACAACGATCTCTACCTGGGAGTACCGACTCTGCTCGGCACAAACGGGATCGAGAAAGTGATCGAATTGGATCTGACTGCCGAAGAGAAAGCAGCGCTCGACAAATCTGCTGACTCCGTTCGCAGCGTAATGGCTGTTTTGAAATAAGATTAATACATGTAAGACGCCTTTCTTTGGGAAGGCGTCTTTTTTATTAAAGTTGCTGTGGTGGCGGAAGAAGCGAATTTCCAGTCTACGCTTCGGCCTACGCCCCGCAAGGGGTATGACTGTCCGCCCCGGAATAAATGGCGGGAGCGCTTCAAACGTAGAAGTTTCGAGGGAGGATTTCATAAGTGAAGCTGAAATTCCCCGCCATTTATTCCGGAGCTGAGCTGGGCTCCAGAGGCGCTTGGACTGGAAATTCGCTTCTTCCACGTAGCTTTTCAGTTTTTTAAAAAGCGCTCAATGAAAAAGGGATGTGATTTTAAACTCTAGAAAACTTCACTGAGCCCACTTGCAAAACGTTGTAAAAGCAATATATACATCTATAGCTGTCCGAAAGCACTGTCACATGTTTGGAAGAACGCAGAGAGGATACAGGCGACTGGAAAACATGTGGCAGGGCTTCTCCCGACCACTACAGTTTGAAGGCATTTTTAATATAGTACCTTTACCTAAAAGAGGAATACTATTGCCAAGCAACTAAGTTCTATGTACGAACAGCATGTCTTTACAAAAAAATTACTTGTTTTCCGCAATCAGCATTGGCAGACTGAGTATTGTAGAGAGAAGTATTTTTCAGGGGACGTAGGATAGAAAATCGAGCGCAAGCATTGCAACGCTAGGGGGAAACAGACAGATGATCAAAGTATTGGTAGTGGATGACGAAGCTTCTATTGTAAAGCTATTGCAATTTAATCTTGAAAAATCAGGATTTCAGGTCGTAACTGCTTTTGACGGTAAACAGGCCTTGGAAGTGGTTAAGAGCGAGCAGCCTGATTTTATCATTCTTGATTTAATGCTTCCCAAGATGGATGGAATGGACGTATGCAAAACCTTGCGCCAAGAACGCAATAATACGCCGATCTTGATGCTTACAGCGAAAGATGATGAGCTCGACAAGATTTTGGGCCTTGAGCTTGGTGCCGATGATTATTTGACAAAGCCTTTTAGCCCGCGAGAAGTAATTGCCCGGGTGAAAGCCATTCTGCGGCGGTTTCAGAACACGCCAGAAGCGACTACAGGGCCTCAAGAGGTGTTGCTCCAATTCGGGGATATTCGCATTTACCCGGAGAAGTACGAGGTGTTCTGTAAAGACGTCAAGGTCGAGCTGACGCCAAAGGAATTCGAGCTGCTCAACTATTTAGCGAGTCACCAAGGGCGTGTACTGACGCGCGATCAATTGTTGAACGCTGTTTGGAACTACGATTTCATCGGGGACTCTCGAATTGTGGACGTTCATGTCAGCCATTTGCGCGAAAAGCTTGAGGATGACACGAAGAACCCGAAATACATTAAAACAGTTCGCGGATTAGGATACAAACTGGAAGGATAACGGAGGATTTACCTTGACTCGCTTTCGAATCAAACTCACTTTGACTATTTTGGGTTTAATCTCTCTCGTACTATTGGTGATGGGTATGTATTTTGCCAAAGTGCTTGAGAATTCCTACCTCCAATCACTGAATGAGCTATTGTCTCGCGAGTCGAAGCTCATCGCTCAGGCGGTCCGATTCCCGGACGTCTTTTCTGATAAGGCGACGTTAGAGGATCGGGTTAAACAAGTAGCGCCAGCAGATGAAGTACGGATCACCATTATCGACAAGGATGGTCAAGTGATGTACGACAACTCCTCCCATTCGGAAGAGATGGAAAACCACCATGACCGACCAGAGATGAAGGCAGCGTTACAAGGAGAAACAGGGATTTCCCGCCGTTTCAGTGAGACGCTCGGCTATGACATGATGTACGTTGCAGTACCTGTTGAACTGAACAACGAAATATTCGGTGTTGTTCGTTCAGCGATGTCAATGAAAGATATTACCGATACGATCCACAAAATGTGGTACAGCTTACTCACTGGTTTATTGGTTACTTTGGTAGTCGGATCGATTGTCGTTTCCCGCATTTCCTTTTCCATTATTCGTCCGATCGAGGAGATCACCCGGGTAGCCCGCAACATTACACAGCGCCAATATGAGAGCCGTGTGAGAATCAAAGCAAAGGATGAGATCGGTCAGCTTGCAGGCGCGATCAACTTCATGGCATCGAGCCTGGAGCAGCAGATGTACGAAATTTCGGAGAATCAGCAGCGTCTGGCAGGGGTGCTGACCAATATGACGAGTGGCGTGATCTTCATTTCAGAGCAACGTCGGATCATGCTGGTCAATCCAGCCGTTGAAAAGCTGTTGGGGACTGCTGGACATGAGATCGTAGGGAAGCTGCATATCGAGGCAGGCAAAAGCTTTGGGCTCAGCCAATACATCGACAGGTGCCTCGATAGAAGCGAGAAGTTCCGTCAAGAGGTACACATCTATTACCCGCAGGAACGAATCCTTGACGTGAATTTTGCTCCCTATATCAACTTTAAGGGGGAGTCGCGGGGTGTGGTCGTGGTACTGCATGACATCACGGACATTCGCCGCTTGGAGAAGATGCGCAGTGAATTCGTAGCAAACGTATCGCATGAGCTACGTACGCCGATTACCTCTATCAAGGGCTTCACGGAGACCTTGCTTGAAGGCGCGATGCAGGACGAGGAAACATGTCGCAATTTCCTGCAAATCATCTCGGATGAGAGCGAGCGGCTCTACCGAATGATACGCGATATCTTGGATCTCTCCAAAATCGAGCAAAAGCGAATCCCATTGCATCTGGGTCAGGTTCACTTACAGGATTTGATCAGTTCAGCAGTTGCCATTATGCATGACCAGGCACAGCGCAAGGAATTGACGATCACGCTCCCTTCACCGAAGCCAGATATTTGGCTGATGACCGATAAGGATTGCTTGCAGCAGATCATCCTGAATCTGTTGACGAATGCGATCGCCTATACGCAAGAAGGTGGAAAAATCAGCATCAAGACAGAAGCAGATAGCGAAAACATCACTATACAAGTCATGGATACCGGGATCGGCATTCCGGAAAAGGAGCTCACGCGTATCTTTGAGCGGTTTTATCGTGTAGACAAAGCCCGCAGCCGCGATTCAGGTGGAACAGGTTTGGGCCTCGCAATTGTGAAGCATCTCGTGGAAAATTTGCACGGGCATATTAGTGTGGAGAGCAAGGAAGGAAGAGGGACAACCTTCACAGTTACACTCCCCCTTACCTAAAAACAACTGCAAAAAGATTTACACAAACAAAATAGTAGCTTTACTTCTACAATACAATCGCCTTGTACCATTTGACATGTCAGACACAAGAAGGGGGAAGAGGGAAATGTCACGGCATGCTTTTGAAGAACAGCAGGATGTACTGCACCGCAAGCTCATGACGATGGGCACATTGGTGGAAGAAGCCATTCATAAATCGATTAAGAGTCTGGTTGAGCGGGATGCCCAACTGGCTGAACAGGTTATCGCAAGCGATCCTGTAATCAATGAGTTGGAGCAAGAAATACAGAGCGATTGCTTCCGTCTCATTGCGCTACAGCAGCCAGTCGGTGGTGACTTGCGACGCTTGGGAACTATGTTGAAGCTGGTGACGGATTTGGAGCGCATGGGTGATCATGCCGTTTCCATTGCCAAGACGACCCGACGCTTGATGGCGGACCCGTACGTCAAACCTCTCATCGATATTCCGATGATGGCTGATCACGTCAAGGCTATGGTGCGTGATTGCTTAAATGCCTATATTGCACGCAACAAAGAAGCGGCAGAAGAGATTGCCTCACGCGACGACATTGTTGATAAACTGTACTCCACGATTTTCCATGATCTGATTGAATTGATGACGAAAAACAGTCAGGCCATTTCGCAAGGAACGCATTTGCTCTTGGTCGCGCAATATTTGGAACGGATTGCCGATCATGTTACGAACATCTGCGAATGGATTATCTATATGTCTACTGGAAAAATGACGGATTTGAATAAATAATACCCGAATGACCAAAAGCCGCTGTGAGCTATGAATATTAGCTGGCAGCGGTTTTTTCACGGTTGTAGACAGACGCCTATTTTCCCTTTTGTGCATACAATACATCGATTCAATGGCAGCAAGAAGAAGTACAGGAGGGAAAGGCAATGACCACAAAAGTCCGCCATATATATGCCGCAGGGAATACTGCGCGAGGATACAAGACGTTTTATGACTCCGTATTGGAAGGCTTGGAGCGTGTTTATATTTTGACAGGGACAGTAGAAGGAATTACTTCACCGCTCATAGAAGCGATTGGCAATCAAATAGCACGAGTGACAGATGAAGTGGAGTGGATTCATTCGCCTTTTGTGAACGGACAGTTTGATGGTGTTATTTTTCCAAAGTATAAAGTGGCGATCATGGATGGAAGCTATCCCCGGATTTGGAGACCCGCTTCTCCGGGTGTAAAGGAAATTCAGGTAAATTTGCAGTCGATGGTCAACATTGATCAGCTGGTGGATGAAAAAGACCAGATTGCCAGTTGGTACGAAGAGATTTTTAGGAAGAGTGAAGAGGCATACCAAGCTTTTGGCGAGGCGCTCCGCATCCACGATGAGTGGGAGGCTCCCTACATTGAGCACCTCAACAGAGAAGAAGCCAATAGCGTTACGGAAGAAGTAAAAGCCTTGTTCTTCGGAGGGGAGCAACTGGAAAAGAAAGCAAAGGTAAGGCGTATGTATTTGGGGGCAGCGACGCCGCAGGGGCCCGTAGATCATATCATGAAGCTGACCGACCATTTGAAGAAGCGCTACTTTATCAAGGGCAGACCAGGCTCTGGCAAGTCTACTATGCTAAAAAAGTTGGTGGAGGAAGCCAAAACACGCGGCTTTGACGTGGAAGTGTACCACTGTGGATTAGACCCGCACAGCCTTGATATGGTAATTGTTCCTGAGAAGGGCCTCGCTATTTTTGACAGCACCGCTCCTCATGAGTATTTTCCAAGCAAAGAGACAGATGAGGTTATCGATATGTATGAACGGGCAATTGAACCTGGCACAGATGAGGTATATGAAGAAGAATTAATGGATATTCAGGTCAGATACAAGCAAAAAGTGAAGGAAGCAACGGCGAATCTTCTCGCTGCCAAGGAGCTGCGCGACCAGTTGAACAATGCTTACCAGGAAGCGGTGGACCAGCAGCGTCTCAGGGCAGTTACGCAAGCAATTGTCAGCAGACTGACGAAGATGAGCTAATCGTATTCAAGTCCTAGAATGAAACCCGTTCGACTGCTCATACTACAAGAACGGAAGAGGATCGTTGTTGGAGAATGGAGGTGAGCAGCCGGATGGGTTTTGCTATGACGATGGCTCTGTTACTGTTAATCAATCCCCTCGACCCAACGAATTTTTTGCAGGTAGAGTTCGAGGGCAAGACAGTAGCTATCCTCAATCGGGCTGATTATGCTCTTCCCTTTGATGGCGTTCCTTTGGTCGATGACAGCAAGCTTGCGCGAATGGTGGAAGAGTTGGCGAAAAAAGCGTACATCGAGCCGATCAATGCAACGATTAATAACGCCGGGGCCATCGTTCCAGAAGCCAAGGGAAGAAAGCTAGATGATCTGGCATTTCACGCACGTTTTTACGATTATTTTTACGGTACGGGAGCCGCAAGCATGCATGTCAGCTATAAAGAGATATTCCCGAAGGTAGACAAGGCTCTCATGAGTCAGGTTCGGAAAAAAAGGATCGGACAATATGCGACTTATTTTAATGCAGGCAACCGGAATCGTGTACACAACATCAAGCTCGCCTCGCAGGCGATTAACAATTACGTGGTGTTACCAGGAGAAGTTTTTTCTTTTAATAAGGTAGTGGGCCAGCGTACGAAAGAAAAAGGGTATTTGCAGGCGCCTATCATTGTTAGAGGAGAGCTGTCGGAAGGCATCGGGGGAGGAATCTGCCAAGTATCGTCTACGTTGTTCAATGCTGTAGATCAGGCAGGTCTGCACATTATTCAGCGCTATTCCCACAGTCGAAACGTAGCGTATGTACCTCCAGGTCGAGATGCAACCGTGAGCTGGTACGGCCCTGATTTTGTGTTTCAAAACAAATACGCTTATCCCGTCTTGATTCGTGCGATCGCGAGCAATGGAAGCATGTACGTGACGGTTCACTCTTTTCCAGAAATGGAGCATGAGCCACGAAATGTACCAAGCGTACGCCGCACGACCCCTGAAGAAGCACCGGATGCTCCATCTATTTTGAATGAAAATGGACCGACAATCCCTTAGAGATGAGAAGGGGTGTCGGTTTTTTTGCTTTTAGTACGAGGCTGCGGTGGGGAGAAGAATATTTCCAGTCTAGGCTCCAGGCTCCGTCCCGCTGGGGGTTGAGACTGTCCGCTCCGAAGGGATTCGCGGGGAAA
>NZ_JABSUV010000062.1:0-24335 GCF_013284275.1 Brevibacillus sp. HB2.2 | reverse complement strand
AGGGCCGTCTCTGGAATAGAGACAACCCTTCTATCTTTAACATTTCACCCTATACACTTGTTGCCCTTTCCAGTAACAGTCGCAACAGAGGTGTCAGAAGAAGATGCTTTTTCTACTCAACCTCTGTTGAAAGGTCACCAAATTCTAGATCATCCCATCCACCAGATGGGGTGCCTGTTGAAAACAAGGAAAAATATTTATAGCTTTCATTCCCTGATGTATCCTTTACTGCTCCTTGGGCTACATCTATGTAGTACTCTACATTATCTTTTAAAGGCGCTTTCGGTTGGATCGTTACAGTGTCATTACTGACAGTAAAAGTTGCAGGAACCTTCGCACCATTGTCATTCATTAATAGGAATTTCTTTGTTCCACTTATCACTTTGCGATCATACTTAATTGTAATAACCGCATCTACATCCACTTTTGTTTCCTCACCATACGGCTTTACATCGATTACGATAGGCGCTTCGTTGTTGCTGGTCACAAACTGTAATAAATACTTATCGATCGATTTAGTAGAATCAATGGTGCTTACAATTGCTCCTTTGTCAATCTCGATCGCATATTTCGTATTGGATTCCAAAGTCTTGTCAGGACGAATATAGAGTGTGTTATTTCTAATCTCCAATTTTCCGCTGACTGGTGATTTTCCTTCAACCTTATAGAGCGATACTACTGTTGACGGATCATTGTCAAAAGTAATTGGCACCGGGAATGTTAGCGCAGGTCGAATGTTTGTAGGAACATCTGTCTGCGCAATAATAGGATTAGAAACTGATACGAACACATCCCCAGGCTTTGGAAAACTGATTAGGTCGTCGGAAATATACGTGCTATCAAGTTGGTATTCACTTTTGAATTTCGCGTCATTTTCCTCTAGCTGCTCATCATCAAGGAACTGATTCGGTACACCAAGCTCTTCTTTCTCCGATTTTGCTGATACGCTGTTGCTGTTTAGCGTTAAACTGAACATGAGTGTTACTGCGAGTAAGGATTGAACTAATCTCTTCATACTTCTCCTCCAAAATAGTTTTTGTGTACATAAAAATCGTATTTCATTTTTAAGGCGTAACATACAGTTTTTTACACGAAATAAAAATACGGGTATTTTGGACTAGGAACTATTTCATCCATCGTGACCTTCCTACATTAGAAAACTCGAAGCAAACTCCGGGCCTCCTCCGTCTCCACTCCAAAAAGCGGTACGTCGACCAAAAAAAGAACGAAAGCAACAACCGCCTTCGTTCTTTCATATGTTTATACAAAAAAATTCGGAAAATCAAAGTCATCCCGTTTGCCCGACAAAATATTTCGTAATAAAAGATCAGCGGTCTCAGAGGCAAACTGGTGATACTCGCTCGTGATAACGCCTTTTTTCAATGCCTCATCGAGCTCATCCTGATCAAGCAAATATACTTCTCCTGTCGGCAGTACCACGATGTCGAGGTACAAATCGTCATACCAGATATGCCCGTTCTCGTCCTTACCATGTCCCCGGCAAATATCGATATACCACTGCACGGTATTCCCTAACTCATCCATCATTTTCGTAACGGCATAGGCTTGGCCATGGGGAAAATACTGCAAGTACACATATCCTCTATCGCCCACACACAGTAGTTGATCCCCGACAGGCATGTAGGCAGGCTCACTTACTTCGTCCAGAGTCAGGCGGACAGTGTACCCTGAGAAAGATAAAGATTCTACCCATTTTTGCTGGTAGCCCAATCGTTTCACGCGTCTCCAACCAGGTCGATCTGCTCGTTTTCGCTTCATAGCCTGCCCTCCCTCGTCGTTTCGGTTGTTTTTACTCTACCATGAATAGGAGCGTTTTGTCAGATAGCAAACAAAGACATGCTCACGTTGAACATGCCTAAACGGATGACCTGCCATTTATGTTTGGGAGGAGTCGTCTTTTGTTGCCAATCGACTGTGTTTGCGCCCATAAAGAAAATAGACGATTGCTCCTACCGACAGCCAACCGAGAAAACCGAACTTGGTCAGCGTAGGCAGGTTGAAAACGAGATATCCGCAAAAGAGAACCGAGAGCAAGGGAAAAAGCGGAACAAGCGGGACGCGAAAAGCCCTCGGTAATTGCGGATGTGTGCGACGCAGTACAACCACTCCAACCGAGACCAAAATAAAAGCAAACAGCGTTCCAATGTTGGTGAGCTGGGCCAAGCTGGAGAGGGGCAATAATCCACTGAAGGTTGCTACTAATACAGCCACGACAAGCGTGCTCTTTTGAGGGACCTGTGTGCGAGGATGTACGTACGAGAATAGCTGAGGGAGCAAGCCATCTCGGCTCATCGCAAAAAACATCCGGGCTTGTCCATACATCATGACTAACAAAACCGTCGTAATTCCGACGATGGCTCCCAACGAAATGAAGCCTGCTGCCCAGTCCTGATTGACATAGCTGAGCGCAAACGCGACCGGATTTTTGACATTTAACAAATAGTACGGAACAATCCCTGTCAATGTCAGTGAAACAGCAATGTACAAAATTGTGCA
The DNA here is from genome assembly GCF_013284275.1 of Brevibacillus sp. HB2.2. Classification (NCBI taxonomy): domain Bacteria; kingdom Bacillati; phylum Bacillota; class Bacilli; order Caryophanales; family Paenibacillaceae; genus Brevibacillus; species Brevibacillus sp. HB2.2. The sequence goes on along the minus strand of NZ_JABSUV010000062.1, from coordinate 21,818 downwards.
TACGAGTAAGGACGAGATGATCCCGATTGGCATGTCGCGCTGGGGATTGCGCACTTCTTCGGCCGCAGAAGACACCGCATCAAATCCGATAAAAGCAAAAAACACCGTTGCGGCACCGGTCGCTACTCCCGCAAAACCAAACGGCATGAATGGACTCCAGTTTTCCGGCTTGACATACTTGACCCCAACGACGAGGAACAGGACCACTACCGCTACTTTTATTAACACCATGATGGTATTCAAGCTCGCTGACTCTTTCGTCCCTTTCATCAATAAAGCTGAAATGATGACAATGATGAGGACCGCAGGTAAATCAATGATCGTTCCTTTCGATGCATCAAACGCACTCGTGAGCGCATGTGGCAGATGGATGTTAAACCCGGCTAGCAATCCCTGGGCATACCCCGACCATCCACTTGCCACTGCAGCACAAGCCACTCCGTATTCGAGAATCAAGTCCCACCCGATCATCCACGCGACAAACTCACCAAATGCGGCATAGCTGTATGTATAAGCACTTCCTGACACCGGAACAGTCGATGCAAATTCTGCATAGCAGAGTGCGGCAAACACACAGGCAAGTGCCGCAATAACAAAAGACAAAACAAGTGCCGGTCCAGCGTGCAAGGCTGCGGCAACCCCCGTTAGCACAAAAATCCCTGTTCCCATGATCGCGCCGATGCCCAGCATTGTCAGGTCAAAAGCACCTAATGACTTTTTGAGAGAGCTTTCTTTTTTATCCACCTGCTCCAGCATCTGCGCGACTGACTTTTTTCTCAGCAATTGATTTTTCCATGACATCATGTGCGACCTCCCAAGCGGGTCATTCACTTCCAACCGAGATTGAAAACAGTTGGAGTATGATCCATTTGGAGGAAAGTTATACACATGTGCATAGAGCGAGCTTCGCGGACTAGTTAAATATATCCAGATTATATTCCGATAAGAAACTATAGAAAAATGAAAAGGAGTTTCAAAATGAGAAAAACGAATGTTTCATTAACAAGCCTCAAGATATTTATGGTCTTGTTACTCGTATTTTTTGCATCAGGCGTATCAGCCCCTCGGGCACTCGCACTAACAGATTCACCTGTCATTACGAATGTTACCCCGAACAGCGGAAAGCTAGCCGGTGGCGAAATTCTTTATATGGATGGGAAAGACTTCGCCCAAGATTTGAAAGTGTACGTAGGGAACAAAGAAGCCAAGCTTATCACCTACTACAATGCTACCCGATTGAAGGTGGAAGCACCCCCAGGAGATAATCCGGGTACCACCGATCTGAAAGTCGTGAATCCAGATGGCACAGAAGCGGTGCTAGCTAATGGCTATACCTATCTGGCGCCGCCGGTGCTCATTCCGGCTATTACGAATATTTCTCCGAACAGCGGAAAGCTGGCGGGAGGCGAATTTCTTTATATTGATGGCAAAAACTTCATCAAAGGCTTGAAAGTGTACATTGGGAGCAAAGAAGCAAAGCTCATCACCTATTATGGGGACACTCGAATAAGCGTACAAGCACCTCCGGGAGATAGTCCCGGAAAACTCGATCTAAAAGTAGTAAACCCGGATGGCAAAGAAGCGGTGTTGGCTAATGGCTATACCTATCTGGCGCCACCAGTACTCATCCCGGCGATTACAAATATTTCTCCGAACAGCGGAAAGCTTGCTGGGGGCGAAATGATTTATATTGATGGCAAAGACTTTGACCAAGGCTTGAAGGTGTACATGGGGAGTAAAGAAGCAAAGCTCATGACCTATTATAATGCAACTCGCATTAAGGTAGCGGCGCCTCCAGGAGATAATCCGGGTACCACCGATCTGAAAGTCGTCAATCCAGATGGCAAAGAAGCGGTAACGGCTAATGGCTATACCTATCAGGCGCCGCCGGTACTCATCCCGGAAATTACGAAGATTTCTCCGAACAGCGGAAAGCTAACGGGGGGCGAATTTCTTTATATTGATGGCAAAAGCTTCATCCAAGGCTTGAAAGTGTACATTGGGAGCAAAGAAGCAAAGCTCATCACCTATTATGGGGACGCTCGAATAAGCGTACAAGCACCTCCGGGAGATAGTCCCGGAAAACTCGATCTAAAAGTAGTAAACCCGGATGGCAAAGAAGCGGTGTTGGCTAATGGCTATACCTATCAGGCACCGCCAGTACTCATCCCGGCGATTACGAATATTTCTCCAAACAGCGGAAAGCTTGCTGGGGGCGAAATGATTTATATTGATGGTAAAGACTTCGACCAAGGCTTGAAGGTGTACATAGGGAGCAAAGAAGCAAAGCTCATGACCTATTATAATGCAACCCGCATCAAGGTAGAGGCTCCTTCAGGAGATAATCCGGGTACCATCGATCTGAAAGTCGTCAATCCGGATGGTAAAGAAGCGGTATCGGTTAATGGCTATACCTATCAGGCTCCGCCAGTACTCATCCCGGCGATTACGAAGATTTCACCGACGAGCGGAAAGCTTGCTGGAGGCGAAGCTATATATATCGATGGCAAAGACTTCGACCAAGGCTTGAAGGTGTACATGGGGAACAAGGAAGCAAAGCTTATGACCTATTATAATGCAACCCGCATCAAGGTAGAGGCGCCTCTAGGAGATAATCCGGGTACAGTCGATCTGAAAGTCGTCAATCCAAATGGAAAAGAAGCGGTGTTAGCCAATGCCTACACCTATTTGAAAGATCCGGCTCCTGAGTTAACAAGCGTTACACCTTCTAGCGGATTGTTAGCGGAAGAAAAAGAGGTATTCCTGTCCGGAGTAAATCTAAAGCCAGATGTAAAGATATTCTTTGGGGATAACCAAGCAAGCATTCTGGCTTACTATACTGACGGTTACATGAAAGTAAAAGCTCCAGTGGCAAATGCAGAGGGCGATGTCGATATACTGGTTGTCAACCCGGATGGACAATCCTACAAGTTGAAATCGGCGTTTACGTACCGCAGCACGTCCGATCCAAACAACCGTGTGGACACTCCAGCAGATGTTGGTAGTACCAAGATTACGAATATCATTACTCCGAGTGGAGCAGGACCAATCAATTACGGGTACGGAGACAAATGGCGTGTGGACGATTTTGTCCCGGTTACATTTGAAGGAGAAGTTACCGATCAAAACGGAAATCCGTTACCAAATGAAAAAATGACCTTCCGTTTCCTTGGCCATCTTAAAGCAGAAGGTATTAAACAGATGGAATTCGTTACGGATACCAACGGGCGCTTTTCTTTCCAGATGATTCTTCCGGCAGCTCTTGGTGAACACGTGTACGCTTTACCAATGGGAACCCATTACTACGATATTGTAGAAATTGAATTTTACGAGGGAATATATGACGCTACACAACCATCATCAGCAAGAATCATAGAGAATGTAACAGATCGAGATGTCTATCATTATGGTCTCTCCATCCTCCCTTGATTCAACGCTTGATGTTAAAGGCCCATGCACCTAAGCATGGGCCTTCTCTATTACTATATGTCTAGCACTTTATTTTTTGATCTACCAATGACATTGGCGGAAACAGGGGTAATCCCGAGCTCTCTCGCCCAAACAGACAACTGTCCCATGTGATGAATCTCGTGGGCGATAACATGACGAAGCAGCTCCCCCTTCGTGTACACTTCATCATCCCAGGCGACCTTTACCGATTCGCGCTCCCTCTCGTCTGACCAACTCTCGATGAAATCACGCAATTCTGGGCGCCAGGCATTTGATAGCTCTTTTACTTTTTCTAGCGTCTTGTACGCTTCGTATGCCACCTGAACATCCTGCTTCCCTTGTACACCCCGAAGCCAGCTATACTCGACGTCAGCAATGTGAAACAAGGTGTACAAAATTGTGCCAGCCCCACCTGTACGCTCGCGCAGCAATTCTTCTGCTGGAAGCTGTTTGCACCATTCCATCCACTCGTCCCGTACCTGCCAGTTATACTGGAAAAGCATCTTCATTGAGTTCACTCCTTATCTATTTGAGTAGATGAGTAGGAAAATTCTAACTAATGATAGCACATACGTTCTTATTGTGTGAGATTTTTAGTGGTTGTCTTCTGACCATAGTGGTCGGGAGAAGCCCTGCCACATGTTTTCCAGTCGCCTGTATCCTCTCTTCGTTCGGGCGGTCTCCTTCCAAAACATGTGACAGTCCTTTCGTTGGCTTTGATCTCTTCCGGCTTTTAAAACATTAATGAGGGACACTTCCTTGAATCTATCTTCAAGCAGTTAGGCAAAGCCACGTAGGAAGAAGCGCATTTCCAGTCCAAGCGCCTCTGGAGCCCATCCTAGCTTCGAAATGAATGGCGGGGAATTTCAGCTTCACCTATGAAATTCTTCATCGAAACTTCTACGTTTGAAGCGCTCCCGCCATTTATTTCGAAGCGGACAGTCAATCCCCCCTTGCGGGGCGTAGGCCGAAGCGTAGACTGGAAATGCGCTTCTTCCCCTACCACAGCAGCTCTACTAAACAAAAAGACCGCCAGAGCTAATAACTCTAACGGTCCAACAAACTAATCCATGCTTTCATCCGAAAACGAAAGAGAGAATCCACCTGAGAGTAAATAAAGATAACTAGACACGTTCCCTTTTGGCTTGATGATCTGCTTGATCGCTCGGACGTATAGCCTGATCTGGCCTTCGTATCTTCGCTTCATCTCTTCCATGGCTACGGCAGTCGCCTCTTTTGCCATCCAATCTGTCTTGAAATCGATCAGAACCAGGCTTCCATCCGGTTCCTCCAACAGGCAATCAATGACCCCTTGGACGACAACCTGCTCGTCGCTCTCTTCACCTAACTCCGCTTCTACTTCATAAGCAGGCAGCACGAGAGTAAATGGCAATTCTCGATGCACGACCGCCGCCGACTTCATTCGCTGCCCCAAAGGATCAGCGAAGAATCGGGCGATCTGAGGAACGTCTACAGCTTGTACCTGCTCGTCAGTCAAAAAGCGGTGTGCCGCGAGCGCCGTCACCTGCTCCAAAATATCTGCTTCATCCAGCGGACGTTTCAAATCGAGATGCTGGAACACTAAGTGCGTAATTGTCCCTTTTTCTGCTGCTGTCAGTCGAGTGGATTTTTGCTCAGACAAAAACTTTGGTTTTTCCGTAATCGACGGCAGTGTAAGTGGCTGTCCGCCTTTGCTGACTTTGGCATGTCGCTTGAGTTCGCTGACACTCCATTTCGCAGCTACGCGAGGCGCAATTGGATGCGGGTCCTGCCATCCTAATCTCTTTTCGACAATCTCTCGCAAAGTGTCATCAGACGGTCGTTCCGCGATCGCCTCTCGCCTGGTCATGCGCTCCCACAGTGACGCCTCGTCGTTGCCTGACTCTCCTTGGGCTCGAAGCTCATCTGCCTGATAGAAGTGAAACGACCAAACCGAATCATCCGGCACGCTTCTGACTCTCACGACTTCCCCTGAGCCTTGTTGCTCTGGATATGCCCGCAGCAATCCTGCCCCAGGATGTCGCAGCATCGCACGCCCTACCCAGTCCAGGTATCCCTTTGCCTGAATCAAGTCTTCGTCACTGAGCCGCTCGCTGTCATCCTGTCTGCCCCAGTCCGTCACACTTTTTGCGAGATCCTTGGATGAACCGACAAGAATGAGCTTCTCGCGTGCACGCGTCAAAGCCACATAAAGCACACGCATTTCCTCAGCCAGCATATCCCGACGCAGCTTTTGCCGGATGCCCAGCGCAGCCAGACTCGGATAGCGCAGCTGCATGGAGAGCTCAACAGCCATCGGGCCAAAGCCCAGATCTTTATGCAACAAAAACTGGCTTTTCAAATCCATCGTATTAAACTGCTTGCCCATGCCCGCCACAAATACAACAGGGAACTCCAGCCCCTTACTTTTGTGGATCGTCATGATACGTACGACATCCTCGTTTTCCCCGATGGTTCTTGCTTCGCCCATATCATTGCCCGCTTCTTGCAGGCGGTCGACAAAGCGCAAAAAGCGGAACAAACCACGATAGGAGCCAGCTTCGTATTGTCTCGCACGATCATAGAGCGCACGCAAGTTAGCCTGTCGCTGCTGACCGTTTTCCAGAGCCGCTACATAATCGAGATAACCTGTCTCCCGGTACAGCATCGTCAGCAGTTCTGATAAGGCACCTCTGCGAGCCTCTGTCCGCCATAGATCCAATCGGCCAAAGAACTGTCGCAGCCTTTTCTCCCACGACTCTTGGGGCGGGCGTTCTTCTGCATATTGAAGAACAGCTTGGTGAAACGGCCCTGTCGCGTAGTGAATGCGGATTTGAGCAAGTTGCTCCTCCCGCAAACCGACGATAGGTGATCGCAATACAGCTGCCAATGGAATGTCTTGGAGCGGGTTGTCAATGACACGCAACAAGGAGAGCATCGTTTCTACCTCAGTCGCCGCAAAATAACCCGCAGTCTGCTCCGCATACACAGGAATTCCTGCTGCGTGCAGCTCCTCTTGCATCGTCTGCCCCCAGCCCGAGGTCGCACGAAGCAAAATAACGATATCGCGGTAGGCCAGCGGGCGTATTCCCCCAGCCTTTTTATCGAAAACGAGTAGCGGCTCTTCTCCCTCGCCCGGCTCCATCCAGCGACGAATACGGCTGGCGATTAGGCGTGCTTCCAGCTGTGCCACACTCGCTTCCTCAGCGGACTCTCCATCTGGAATAGCTGCTTCGCCCTCATCTGTCGCCTCTGCAACTACTGCCTGACCTTCTTCTACTATCGCTGTATTCCGGTCGATCAGATGCATCTCTGCCTGCAAACGGTTCGGTTGTGCTTCAGGATAAGACGCGCGGTTGATCAGCTCCGCCGAAGGATCATAACCGATCTCACCTACCCCGTGAGACATGATCTGACGAAACAAAAAGTTAACGGCATCTACGACTTCCCTTCTACTACGGAAGTTCGCCGCCAGATCGATCCGCCGTCCGGTGTACGCTTCGTCAACATCACCATCTTTTTGATAGGTTACATATTTTTCGAGAAACAGCTTCGGCTCTGCCAAGCGGAACCGATAAATACTCTGCTTCACGTCACCCACCATGAAACGATTCGCTGGGTGACCATTCGCTCCGTCTCGGGAAACCATTTGCAAGATTGTTTCCTGCACGAGATTGATATCCTGGTATTCGTCTACCAGTACTTCAGCGAACTGTTCGCGCAATTGAGTGGAGATAGACGAAGGAACAGTCTTCCCAGACTCATTCGTTTCGGTTAGAACACGCAGAGCCAGATGCTCCAAGTCGCCAAAGTCGACCAAGCCACGTGAACGCTTCTCCAATTGAAAAGCATCCGAAAATGCTGTCACCAGCCTAGCCAATGTCTGCATGTGAGGAGCAATCCGCTGCAAGTCCGCAACGTACTGCTCGGCTGGCGTAGAAAAGTATTGCTCGATTTGCTCTGCCAGTTCCTTTTTCACACTGTTTCGCAGGTCCTGTACCTGTTCCTTCACGAGCGGATCTGTGCCTTTCACCGGAGGCAGCTTGGCAAAAACAACTCCACGAACAGCTTCGACGGTCGCTTCCCAGCCATCTCTGCAAGCCGCTCCTGCACGGTGGAGGGCAGCCGCCTCCGCCTCAAGCAAAGGCAAATAGCCAGCAGGCCCTTCCGGTGAGCCAGCCAGAAGAACTGCCCTGCGCATCTTAGCGGTCATTCCACCGAGTGCCAGCTCCACAGAACGCAGCACACTTCTACTCCACTCCAGCCCGTCCAGACCGTTTTTATCGTGAACCGCAAACATTCCAGCCGCTTCCCCGAGCCATTGTTCTGGTGCCGGATGACTGCGCGAAAACTCATACAGCCTGAGCAGCAACAGGGTGAGGGCATGGTCATCCTGACCGTCCAGCATCACATCAGCTAATGCATGAAAATCCGCGTCATTCTCATACCAGCTCTCCAGCTGTTCCTCCAAGACATCCTGACGCAAAAGCTCCCCTTCCATCTGATCGGCAATGCGAAAATCAGGATCAAGTTCTATCAGATAGTAATACTGGCGCAAAATCCCCAAGCAAAATGAGTGAAGTGTCGTAATCGTCGCCCGCTGGAGCAGTGCCAGTTGTCGGCGTAGATGAGAAGAGTGTGGATCATCTTTCAATGCTTTTCGCAAGGCATCGCCAATCCGGTGACGCATCTCTGCCGCTGCCGCATTGGTAAAGGTCACCACCAGCAGTCGATCGACTCCAACCGGGTCCTTCTCGTCCATGATGCGTCGGATAATCCGCTCAACCAGGACTGAGGTTTTCCCAGAGCCTGCCGCAGCAGCCACCAGGAGATTATTCCCGCGCTGAATAATTGCTTGCCATTGCTCGTCCGTCCATTGTTCAGGCTTGGCCTGCAATTGTTGATCCGCCATCGGTCATACCTCCTTCTCCTGCCATCTGCTGCTCTGCCAGCATGCTCCATATTTGCTTGTTGTTCCATTTGGCAAGCTGTCGGTGCTCATTCCCGCCCGCATCTCCATCAAACTTGCATACCGGCTTGTACGAACAGTAATCACAAGCGGTCATCGTCCCGTTCGTGTACGGTTCGATCTGGATTTCCCCGTTGGTCATGCGCGTACTGATTTGCTTCACAGTATCGCGAACATAGGAGGTCAAAGCTTGGAATTGCTCGACTGTTGCCACGGAGGATCGTGACGAAAGCGTTCCGTCCTTTTTGATTTCAAATGGCACCAGCTCTGACGCCCCTTGCTCTACATAGCCATCCATCATTCGTGCCAGCTCTGGGTCTGCGAGCATCAAGCCTTTCATGCGCAAGCGCTTTGCCCGCTCCTTTGCCGCCTTGTCTGCCGTTAGCAAGCGTTTTGCCGTCACAAAAGGATCCGCTACCTGATAGTAGAAAACGCCTCCCATTTCAGCTTTTTTCCCCAGCCATTCCTCTGCATTTGCCACGACGACATCGAGATAGACGAGCAATTGCAAGTTCAAGCCATTCCAAACATCGGAGAGAGATAGCTGCTTGGGACTGGACTTGTAGTCAATCACGCGCAAATACGGGACCTCACTATCCAGTGATTGGTCAACACGGTCAATCCGTCCGATTAACTGAAGCTCCACGCCATTTTCAAGCGTTAAAGCCAATCCCGGCAAATCTGAATTTGGCCCAAACGAAACCTCCAGCCCTACTGGGGCAAAACGGCTGCGCTTCGCATGCTCCCCAAGTACGTAAATCGCACGTCCAACGGCTCGCTTCAGCTTGCCGGACAAATAACGATACCGGGCTGTCCGCGTCAAAATACTGCTGCGAGTCGCAGGAACCAGTTCTTCTACAACCACGTTTGCCAGCTGCATGCTATTGTCTTCCGTCAGCTTGCTCCACTCCAGATTGTCTTCGTTCATTTTTTCAACGGCCCGCTTGAGTGAAGCGTGGAACAGCTCTCCCACATCGAAACGCTCCAGCTTGTACATCGTTCTCTCCGCCAATCTGAGACCGTGGGAAGAAAAATGCGAGAACGGACATGACTGGAACCGCTCCAGACGAGATACGCTCATTTTTAGTTGTTTGCCGTACAAAGTCGTGCTCGTTTCCAAATCCAGCTCCTGAGGTCGGTTGAAATAGCGCAAGCCGGACAACAGCCACTGCTCCCGTTTGACATCGGGAGAAGCGCGAATATACCAGTCGTATACCTCCCACCAGAAGTCAGGCAGCTCTCCTGTTTTCTTCATCGATCGCAATAGCGTCAAAAGGTGGCGAAACACACGTCTCGGATGTCCGAGCAGGAATGCATCTGTCTCGTACTGCCCCGTCGGTTCATTGTAAAACACCTGATGCGGGATATCCGGTAGCACTTCCCGGATGCGGGTAAACACAGAGGAAGGCAACAGTGCCTTGCCCTCTTCATCTGCCAACGCACAGCTCAGGATCAGCCTCTCCGACGGTCTCGTCATCGCCTGGTACAGCAGGTAAGGCTCAGCCATCAGCTTTTGCTTTGCACTCGGTGCCAGAGACATGCCCATTTCAGCCAGTCGCTCACGTTCTGCCTCATCCAGAATTCCTTCTTCTTTTGGACGCAACGGAATAATGCCCTCGTTTACACCAAGCAAAAACAGAGCTTTGACATCCGGTTGACGGGAGCGCTCCATGGCCCCGATCAGCACCTGATCCAGCGCCGGAGGAACGAGGCCCAATTCAATCGTCTCCAGACCGCTGTCGAGCACACGGGCAAATGTCGCCAGGTCCATGCTCTCGTCGCCCATGACCTCGACGACCTGATCCATTAGCTCGATCAATCCCGTCCATACTTGTCCGTGCACCTGTGCTGAATCAAGATCGCCGTCATTTTCCGCCTTTCGCTGCCAATGCTCCAGCTTGTTAGGCACATCCAGCGCGATCAAAAGGTTGTACAGGGCAAGAGTCATTTCCTGTACGTTTTGGCCCGTTGCTTGCTTCATCTCTTTTTCAAAGGACAGGAGCGGCGCTGCGTATTTGCGTCTCAACTCATCGATTTGCGCGTCCTCCTCAGCGCCTGCCTGCCCGCGGAAATGCCAAGGAGATTCTTCTGCCCATTGATAGCCAAAGACACCATGAGCCAGCACGTAGTTTTCCAGGCGGTCGATTTCCTTCCGAGCTGTATGCTCATCGGTAATATCCAAAAGGAGCAGGTCTGTTTTCAAACAGCGGAAAACCGCGTCGTACCGCCACCTCGTAACAATGACCTCCAATGCCGATCGCACCAGCTCTACCAAGGGATGGTGCATGACGGAGCGCTTCTGGTCCAGGAAGTGCGGGATGCCGTATTCGGTAAACACAGCCGAAATCTCATCAGCGTACGTCCCGATTTCCCGAAGCAAAATCGCCATGTCCTTCCAGCGATACCCCTCTTCTCTCGACAGAGTCAGGAGCTTCAAGGCCACAGCCTCTACCTCTGCCCGCCTGTTCACTGCTGAGAGCATCGTCACTTCGTCAGCACGTCCGGGCTGATCCGGGATCGGCGGGTCTCCCCATTGGAAATACACTTGCTCAACCTGACGCAGCCACGGACTGCTCTTGAATCGCTGTGCCTCGGTCAATAAAAGCGGCTTGGCGATGGATACACCCGATTCACGCGCCATCAGTGTCAAGGCTTGATACGTTCGCAGCGTAGGGTGAAAAAGCCCCAGTTCATCCACAGAGGCGTCACGTTCATTCGGGTCAAGCGTCAGCGCAATCGTCACCTGCTTGGCGTGCTGCATCAACTGCTCGATCAAGCGCAGCTCTTGATTCGTAAACCCGGTAAAGCCATCGATAAATATTTCAGCCTGCTTGATGTACATGGAATCACGCACCATCGTGGCCACTCGGTTCAGGATGTCGTCCGCATCACAATACCCCTCTGACAAGTAAGCCTCGTACGCATTCATAATCAAGCGAAGGTCATTTATTTTTTGATTGAGATTGGCTCCTCCCCATTCCACATTCTCGGAATGGGTGAAGGATACCCCATACGATTTGCACTCGCTAATCAAGCGACCGAGCTGAGCAGCAAACCCAGGCTGTGTCGCCGAACGCCCGAATACGTTCAGCTCCTCCTTGTGCCGCTCCAAAAGCATGCGCAAAACCATATGCTTACCCAGATCGTCGACAGGCACGGTAGTCAGATCGCCCAGCTCCTGCATGAGCCTGTGAGCCAATCGACCGAAGCTAAGCACTTGCGTCCCTATCACACCGCCCAGCTCTGGCAGTGTAGCGAGCGCATACTCTTCCTGAAAGCTTGCCTGTTCCGGCACGAGCAGAATCATAGGCGAACCCAACGGCTTTTCCCGCAGCCGGGCTTGCATCTGCCGATGAATCGATTCTGTCTTCCCCGTCCCTGCCCGTCCCAGTATAAATTGGACTGCCATGATTTTTCCCCTTCCCTACTCCATTTCCAGATGCAGCATGCTTCCTTTTCCCATCGGTTCTGCTGGTGTCACGACCAGACGACGCGGCATGCGCACACGTATTTCCGGGACGTGGCTAATGACTCCGATGGTGAAATCGTCCATGCGCAGTCGCTCGAGCGCATCCATAACGACTTCCAAAAGCTCCGGATCGAGTGTTCCAAAGCCTTCGTCCAGGAAGAAAAACTCCAGGCGTCCGCCACGCATTTGAATCTCCATCGACAGGGCAAGAGCCAGCGACAAGGAGGTTAGGAATGTTTCCCCGCCAGACAATGTGCTAACTGGACGGCGCATTCCACCAGCTCCCTCATCCCGCAAAACAAATTCGCCCTCATCGCCGATTTCCAGTCCATAACGGTTGGCGGTCATCCGCTTCAGGTGATAGGAGGCGTCTCTTGCGATTGATACCAGTTTTTCCTCCGCAATGAACTGGACAAACGCCTTGGCTTCAAACAATTTTTTCAACTCTTCCAAGCGGCTCTGTTCATCCTGCTGCTGTAACATCTCTTTGTGAAGCTCTTGCCATTTGTCATGATTTTTTTCCATGCGATCCACATGCTCTTTGGCGACAGCGACTTGCTTTTGGGCCTCCTGGAAGGCTTGCTCCCATTGATCCCATGCCTCTTTGGCGATGGTGAGCTCTTCCTGCGTAAACGAACGGCCTGCTATAGCTTGTTGCAGCCGTTCTTCCTCATAACGAAGCTGCCCTGCGATTCTCGTGTAAGCCTCGACTTGCTCCTGGGCCTGTGGCAATTGCTCGCGCTCTGCGTACCGTTCCCGTACATACTCAACAGTGCCGAGACCTGTTTCCTGCAAGCCTTGGTACAAGGTCTCATGAGCTTCCGTGCGTTGCCGTGTGAGGATCGCCAGCGTCTCCGAATACTTGACCAAATTGTTTTGTACCGTTTCCCGCGCTTCGGAGGTCTCTTTGCGCTTCGTCTCTGCCAGCGTGACTGCCTGACGTAAACCGAGGAGAGAATCCTCTACCCGCATCAAACATTCCTGCGCAGTAAGTCCTCCCGTACGCTCCAGCCATTGAGCATGCTTTTGTTCCCACATGCGCTTTCTATCTTCCAGCTTTTCCTTCAGCGCCGCTTCCCGTGATTTTCCCTCTACCTTGCGCGACTTGGCGGCTTCTACCTGCATCATCAGCTTTCCGCGCAACGCTTCTTTCTCTGATCGCACCTGCTGCAATTCTGCCAAACGGCGATCTGATTTTCCGATTTCCTCGTACCGCAGTTCGATTTCCTCAATGGGTAGCTCATTGCGCTTCGCGTCCAGCTCTTCTCTGGATTGCTTTTCTTTCATGGATGCAGCGTCCAGACGAGCTTTATTGTCATGGATCGTCTTCTGTGCCTGTTCGAGCAACAGCGAGCTCCGCTCCATCAAGCGTTTCTTTTCCGCTTCTTCCTCACGCAAGGCCTCTAGCTGCTGCTGCAATTGCTCACGCTCTGCTTTTAGCCGCTCTCTTTCCGCTTGCTTGGCAATCAGTTCTTTTTCCTCGCGCTGATAGACGGCGATCAGCTCTTCAAAAGAATCCACGATCCAAGGCTGTCCGTACCCGCTGCACTCTGCCTTGATCGCTTCCAAGCGCGCGTCCAGCTGTTCCTGTTCAGCCTTTACGCTTGCAAGGCGCTCATCAAAAGCAGCAAGCGCTCCCTTTGCTGCCAACCAAGCTTCCTTGGTCTTGCCTGCTTCTTGTTCAGCCGCACGCAATGCCTCTTCTGACGCTTTGATTCGAGCACGCAGGGCATCACCCTCTGTTCCCGCTTCAGATGCTTTTGGATGGTTCTGGTGGCCGTGTGGGTGGTGTTCGGAACCACATACCGGGCACTCCTTGCCTTCCTCTAAACGTTCGCGCAAAAATCGCGCCATATTTTCCTGCTGCCAGCGTTCCCATTCCTGGCGCAGCTCATCTCGTTGGGCCAGTTGACTCTTCACAAGTGCTTCGCTTGCCTCTACCGCCCGAGTCAGCTCTTGATTGCGCTCCTCCAACTGCTTACGCTCCTGGACGATATGTTGCGACTTCTCCTGCCAGGCTGAGAAAGCCTGTAATACTTCCCGCCACTGGCGACCTACCTGCTTCATATCTGCAAGGACATTTCTTGCTTTCTCCCATTCTGCTTCACTCATCAAAGCCGAGTCAGCTGGTGCTGCCAGCTCTTCTCTTTTTTGTGCCAAGCGATTCGCACACGCTTCCCAACTGCGTTTGTGCTCATCGGCAGTATGGGTTGCCGCCTGAATTTGCTGCTGTGCTGTGAGTTGTTCTTTTTCCAGCTCACGTGCCTTGGCAAGGTCTCGCTCCCACTGCTGCTTCGCTTCTCTGGCTGCTCCTATTTGCGCTCGCCATTCAGGAGAGATCGTGACCTGCTTCATCTGTTCTTGCAGATCCGCCCACGCAAGCTCCCAGCTTTTTAAGTCGGCCTCATCCTTTTCCAGCTGTTGTTCTATGTTGGTCAAGGCGACTGACACTTCGTTCCATTCACGTTCCAGACCTGTCCACTCTTCCCGGATCGCCTTTAGCTCCTCTTCCCACTCCTGTGCCTGTACCAGCCTGCCCTTTTGCTGAATCAGTAACGGCTCCTGTACAGCCAACTCGGCTTGAACCTTCTGATACGCTTGCTCTGCCTCCTCTACGGCCAAACGTGCGCTCTCTTGTTGCTCGCGGCTGCGTTCCAATCCCGCACCGGTCGCATGCCATTCCTGATCCAAGCGCTCATATTGCTGGAGTAATGGCCACAGTCGAATACTCGACTCCCACTCGCGAATCTTTGCAGTTAGAGCTGCCATTTCCGCTTCATTTGCTCCCTGCTGCTGTAGTTGCGCCTGGACGTGCAATAGCTCCTGATGCCATTGGTTAAGCTGCTCCAGCTCCTTGAGCTTCCCTGCCAGCTCCTGTTTTTGCTGGGTGAATTCCTGCTCTTTTTGCGCAGCTTCCTCCCACGTTTGTCTCGCCAGTTCCAAGGCTTCCGGACCTGCGTCACCCAGTGCTGCACTCGCCAGCTGCAAGCGATGCATCTGTTCCTTGACCTGCTCCAATGCGTTCCGTACGCGTTCACTCAGCTTTTCCCCATATATATGTAGGCGGAACATTCGTTGAAGCATTTCATTGCGTTCACTGCCCTTCAGCGTCAAAAAGCGAGAAAATTGACCTTGTGGCAAAACGACCGCCCGGGTAAAGTCCTGCAAAGTGAGACCAATCAGTGCCTCAATCGCAGCTGTCGCGGAAGTGGCTTTGGACTCCAATACGACATCCGGCTCTCCGGTCAAGGCTCCCGACTGAATCAGCCTCACTTCCGGTTGTCGCTTGTTCCCCTTTTTATCCAAACCAAATTCCCGTTCCACCGTATATTGCTTGCGCTCATCGCCAGTACCCAGCTCAAAGGTAAAGGAAACGAAAACACGCTGCTCCAGTTGGTTCAGCACTTCTTTTGGGTGATTACCCCCGCCCAGCCGGACAACCTGCCCGTACAACGCAAGCGTGATAGCGTCCAGAATCGTCGATTTCCCGCTTCCAGTCGGGCCAAAAATCCCAAACAGTCCCGCCTGACATAGCACTTCGAAATCGACCTCTTGCATTTCTCGGTAGCTGTGCATCCCTGCCAGCTTCAATCGTATCGGTCTCACTCTTCTTCCCCCTCTCCTCCGGTTTCTGCCAATAGACGCTGGAACAAGGCCACGAGCTGCTCATCCGGCTCTGCTCCCCGTCTTCGTTCATAGAAGCGCTTGAACAATTGATCGGACGAAAGCTCTGTCAGCTCGACCCGCTGTTCCTCTTCTTCCTCACGCTCTTCCCTCACGACAACACGCTGTATTTTCAAGAAATCATCCGATAGCTTGCGGACACGCTGAAATTCTGCCGGGTCGATCACGCCAGACACATGCAGCTCCAAGTCAATCCACGCCCCTGCGTCGCGTCCCTCTTCCAACCAGCGCTCTACTTGCTCGATTCCCTCTGTCGCCCTCCAACGTGCCAATGGCCGTGCGCTCGTCAAATAAATGATCTCCTCACGCACTTCTTGTCCCGGCTCCACCTCAACCAGTACGACTGCCTTGCTCTGTCCTGCTTCAGAAAAGCTGTACGAAATCGGTGAGCCGCTGTAACGCACCAACGGCTTGTCACTGAGCTTTTGCAGTCGATGGAGATGGCCGAGCGCCACATAATCAGCGTTCTTCGGAAAAGCCTGCGGCGATACAGTCAACGCTCCCCCAATTTGAATCGGTCGTTCGGAATCCGTTTCTTTACCGCCCATGACAAACAAGTGACTCGTGACCAGGTTTACCGTATCCTCGCGAAAATGAACAGACAGATCGGCAAGCAATTGTGCAATGCGCTCGGAAAAAGCAAGCTGCATCTGCTCCTGGGTAAAGCTTTCGCTCAACAGCTCCTTTAATCGCGATTCAGAAGGATATGGCAATGCCAAAATGATCGCATTCGCAGAGCAACCAGGAATCTTCATTTCCAGCCAAGAAGGTCCTCCCTGCACAATTTGCACGCGATCAGCCGATGCTTCCTGTGTCAGCAATGGCGCTTCCTTCGGCAACCCCAACAAAACGATCCCATGCTTTGTGGCAAGCGGCGCTGCTGCCCGCACCCGCTCAGGCTGGTCATGGTTCCCGGCGATCACGACAACACCTCTCCTGCCTTCCGAAGACAAACGCTCCAATGCATCATAAAAAAGCTCTTCCGCCCAAGCAGGCGGATTGACCGAGTCGTACACATCCCCAGCAATGAGCACCAAGTCCACTTCCTGCTCATTCGCTATGTGACAAAGCTCGTCCACAAACGCCACTTGCTCAATACGGCGGTCCCGCCCTTCCAGTTGCCGCCCGAAATGCCAATCGGCTGTATGTAATATCCGCATAGCTACTATCACTCTCCACGATCATGTGTTTGCTTTTCATTGTAACAAAAGACAGCGCTGTTCGCGGTTGAAATTTACTCCACTTCTCCGTAACTTTTGCTCCTGACTGCTCGTCTTCCAACTGAAACGGTCATGATTGATCGATCTCATCCCGGAAAGGAGCTCGTTACCGTTGCGTAATTCCCGCCTGTTGCTCACTCTGACAGTAGGACTTGCCGTCTCCAGTCTCGTCCTCGCTGCCCCCTCTTCCCTTAACTCCAAGGCGCCTACCAAGACCCAAGTATTGGATTGGATTAACAAGCAAGCCAAAGCCCCAGTTGTTACCGACAACTTTGATTTTCAGCTCGTCAATCTCGATGATGATCCAGAACCAGAAATTGTCGCTAAGCATAACGGCAGCGTACATATCGGTAACTTTTACATTTTGGATCAAAAGCCAGATCGTACATATGCCCTCATCGTGGAAGAGCAATGGAATCCACCACGCCTGCAATTGGACCATTGGGACTATACCCGTGAAGTAAATTCCTCTGAGATCGACAAGAACGCGGAAGATGAACCACGTCTGCTCGCAGGAAAACGGGTTTTTGAAACAGTCCAGCACACTGGCGGATCAGGTGTATCAGTATACGAGGCGAATCTGTGGTATTTGGACAAAGGTCGTCTGGTCAAAGCATGGGAAGGGCTGCTGCGGGAAACGTTTTCAGTGCCGGGTGGTCAACTTTTCCGGACTGTCGGCAGTTATCAAATCGTACATAATGACGAGGCAACCCCATTGCTCTACCACTGGCAAACGAAGCAGGAGCTAAACCCGGATACAGGTGAACTACTGCCGGGCAAGCCTGAGACTTCTTTGCAAATGTATCGTTGGGAAAATGGTGTTTTTGTTCCATTGAATGTTGAAAAACCGTCTGGGCAATAGCCTGACGGTTCGGTATGTAAATGCGTTGTCTTCTATCCGTTGTAGTGGGGAGAAGTCCTGTCACATGTTCTCCAGTCGCCTTTTTCCTCTCTGCGTTCGGGCGGTCTCCTTCCGAACATGTGACAGGACTTTTAACAGCTGTGTATCTGAGCCGATGCTTTTACATCATTGTGAAAGTATGACAAGGAGCTTCTTCAAGTTATTCGCAAGGTGTTTAATAAAAAGTCGCGTAGGAAGAAGTGCATTTCCAGTCCAAGCGCCTCTGGAGCCCTACCCAGCTAAGAAATAAATGGCGGGGAATTTCAGCTTCACTTATGAGATCCCTCCTCGAAACTTCAACGTTTGAAGCGCTCCCGCCATTTATTTCTTAGCGGACAGTGAATCCCCCCTTGCGGGGCGTAGGCCGAAGCGCAGACTGGAAATGCACTTCTTCCCCCCACCACAGCCACATCAAATAAAACAAAGCCGCACTCCCACGAATCAGGAGCGCAGCTTTTCCTCTTATCTTCTCAGCTTTTCATTTGTCGGTGACTTCAACGTCTGCAAACACATGTAGCAGATGATCCCGAACAAAATCGTGATGATCATCGAGTGCGTCAGAGTAGCGTACAGATGAAGCTTGTAGATAATTACGAAGCCGCCGCTGAACACCTGCGCGATGCAAAGAATAAAACTCAGGATACTTGCACCGTACAAGTCACGCCGTTTTTCCTTGAAATGACGAATGCAGTAAATCATTGTCCCCAACAACAAGAATCCCAACACCAACGCAGCGATTCTGTGTGCAAAATGAATACCAGTCTGTCCGTACAACTCTGGGATGACCTGTCCTTGGCACAGTGGCCAGTCACTGCATGCCATACTTGAACCCGTATGTCTAACATACGCTCCGAGATAAACGACCGCGTATGTATAAATAGCGACGAACCACATCCAGTTGCGGAAGCCTTTTGAGACGGTCGTTTTCACCAGGCTTTGCGTTTTTTCCCGCTGATAAACGAACACACTCAACAAGAACACGCCCGTATAAGCAAGCAAGGAGAATCCAAAGTGCAGAGCCAAGACAGATGAGGACTGTGGCCAAATAACGGCAGAAGCGCCGAGAATGGACTCCACTACGATGAAAAACAAACCAAAAATAGCGAGATTGCGAACTTCTTGGTTGTTTTTGTAATAGCGCCAGCAAAGTACAGAGAAAATCGCGACAACAATACCGGCAACACCTGTAATCAGGCGATGAGAATATTCAATAATGGATGCCAACGTGTATTCCGGGACCCATTTACCGTTGCACAGCGGCCAGTCATTTCCACAGCCGAGTGCTGATTCTGTCTTTGTAACAAGCGAACCGGCTACCATCACGATAAACATGATCAAGGTAGCAAGAAAAGCTAATGGCTTCAGCCATTTTCCCATAGTAAGTCACCCTGTTTCTTGTGAGGATCAAACAACACCTCGTTCTATGTCCTCTTTTACGATAATGAAACATCCCCTGCTAAGCAAGGGATGTTCCGTGAACATTTAGTGAGTGTTTCGTGTCAATAATAGTTGACCATGGTACTAATGACGATCGCTGCACAAAACACTGTCAAATAAAGGATGGAATAGCCGAATAGTTTGCGTGCCCAAGCAAGATCATCCTTGGTTTTGAACCCTTGGAAAAGCAGAACCATGTACACAATCCCCATCACACCCATGACGAGCAAATACACAAAGCCTAGGCTACCATGGATGAAAAGCAGCAAAGAAGCCGGGAACAACACCGAACCCCACAGCACCATTTGTCGCTTCGTTTCGGCAAAGCCTTTTACTACAGGTAGCATCGGCAGATTACCTGCACGGTATTCTTCTGTTTTTAACATGGCCAACGCCAAAAAATGGGGAGGCTGCCACAAGAACAAAACCAGGAACAACAGCCAAGCAGTCATGTCCATGGTCTCTGTTACTGCTACCCACCCAATCACGGGAGGAGCTGCACCTGAAATACCGCCAATCACCGTATTGAGAGTTGTCACTCGTTTCAACGGAGTGTAAATCAGCACGTAAAAAATGTGGCCGATCAATCCCCAAACCGCCGCCAAGGGATTCGCATAAACAGCCAACACAGTAACCCCTGCCAAGAGCAGGCTAATTCCTAAGAGGATTGCGTTACGTGCAGATATTCTTCCAGTCGCTACCCCCCGATGTTGCGTCCGCTTCATTTTTTTGTCCAGATCACGGTCGTAGAAATTGTTTAAAGCCGCACCCGACATAATGACCAAAGCGGTTCCCAGCATGGTGAAAAAAGCCAGTTTCCAGTTCGGATAACCGTAGGACGCTAACCATAAAGCAGCAAAAGTGGTCATCAAGTTTGACAGAGTAATACCTGGCTTCGTCAGTTGTACGTAATCCCGAAAGGTAGCTGGCCCTACCGGCTGTGTCTGCAAAGAAGCATCGGCATCAAGCGATTCCTGCACGGTCATTTGCTGGTCCACGTTTTGTACCTCCTGTTTCCTTCTATCTGAACATCCGATTACTTACCAAAAATGACATCCAGCACGCCAGACGTCTCGCCACCTGGATAAATCCAGTACAGTAGCAGATAAACCGCAGCTCCCGTAATGGAAGTGACAAACCAGACAATGGACGTCCAAGGACCGATCTTCCGATGTGAAGCATAGTTTTTCGTGTAAGCGTACCTGAGTGTAATCAGACCCATCACACCACCGACTGTTGCAAGGACGATGTGGAAGAACAAGAACGTCTGATAGATTGGCTTGATGCTGTCAGGTCCGCCAAAATGCGTGTTTCCGATAAAAGCCGTTCTGGAAACATAAGTGATAAAGAAGATCGTGGCACAGATTGCAGCCCATTTCATAATCTTCATATGCTTATCTACTTGCTTTTTCGCAATGGCGTACCAGCCAATCGCAACAAGAATTCCGCTAATAACGATAAAAGTCGTACTTACCGTAGGCAATATGAGCCCCATTTTTTCACCTCATTCAACAAACGTTTCTGCTGTTCGCGCATATTTAAAAAGTCGGCTTTTCAGCACCGAAAGATTGATCCATCGGCAAGTCGTCCTGCTTCTCTGCCTTGTACCAATGGTAGAAGACATAGGCCAGCACACAGCCATAAACAAGCTCCTGTACCAGCTTCATAATGATTCCGCCAAGACGCTGATCGTTAAACGCATCGAGGCTCTGGAATAGCTGTGGAGCAGCTATATACGTAGCGTACAGCGGTTCCGAGGCAAAAATAATCAGCGCACAGGCTGGCGTAATCAAGACACCGTTTGCAAAAACGTACGACAGTTTTTTCAATCCGGCCAGTTGTCGCTTGTTATCAGACAACGGACTCACAATGGGCCACCACATTGCAAATGCGGCAATCACGAGAATGATATGATAAAACGTCATCCACTCATGGTTGATCGCAACCGCATCAAATATAAACGGAACATGGTAAAACGAAAACAGCGAGTTGAACAACAGCGCTGCCACTAACGGATGTGTCAAAGCGTTTAGGATAAGCTTCAGCGCTTTCGGACTGAAAATCCTGGACAAAAGCCATTCAGGCATGGCCAGAAGCATGAGCGGTGGCAGAGCAAAGTACAAGATCGATTGTTGAAGCATGTGTAAACTAAACATGTAATGATGGCCGTAATAACTGATAGGACTTCCTTGTGCAACGTAAAACAACACGATTGCTAACAGAAAAAGCGTTCTTTGCTTGCCAGTCGCCGGTGTAGCGTTTTCAAAACGTTTGTGCATGGGACCTGTTAGAAGAAAGTAGACAGTAGTCACGAGCAACGACAAAAGCATCACATCCGGACTCCATAAATCCGAAAAGGTTGCTGATCCGGTAGCCGGTGACATCTCGTGCATTTGATGTGCATTTCCCAAGTTTATATCCTCCCTTCCGAATGTGAAATCTTGGACGTTGCCGCACTCGCTGGGCGTCGTCATATGTACATTTTTTGTCAATATGAAATACCAATTTTTATCTATTAAATGTTGCCCTTGATCCAATCTCCATTATACCGTTTATTCCCTTTTTCTTTGAAGACAAAAATGAACAAAGTGTTGAACAATACAATTCGAAAAATTCACATAAAATCTATTATGAATTGAGTCAACATAGAGGAGGAGAAGAAAAAGCTCAGTTCTCTTCGACTCTGACACGCCCGCAAGGGGAATTTAC
>NZ_JABSUV010000061.1:0-26529 GCF_013284275.1 Brevibacillus sp. HB2.2 | reverse complement strand
TATGAAGTCGTACAGTCAATCCCACAGCGGGTGGCCCTAGAATCTGAGCGTTTTCTCCTGGTTCCTCCCCACCACAACAGCTGGTCAAAGCACTATCTCGTTTTCACAAAGTGCAACTTGGGATTGCAGAACATGCTTACTTTTGGCATGATAATTAAAAAAAGTAAGGAGTGGAGCAAATGGCGTTGTTGTCTACCCCGTTTCAGTTTAAAGGACTTAGCTTGAAAAATCGGATTGTCATGCCGCCGATGTGCCAATACTCCGTGGATGCACACGATGGAACACCAACGGACTGGCATTTTGTTCATTACGTTTCTCGTGCAGTAGGCGGAACAGGTCTGATCATCGTGGAAATGACCGATGTCGAGCCGGATGGCAGAATTTCCAACGGCGATTTGGGCTTGTGGTCTGACGAGCAGACTCCGGCGTATGCGCGGATCGTCTCCGAGGTTCATAAGTATGGAGCCAAAATTGGCATACAAATTGCTCATGCGGGCCGCAAAGCGGAAGACGCAGAAGTGCCTGTATCATCGTCCACGATTGCTTTCCCAGGGGGTCGCTACAAAACGCCACGGGCTTTGACGACAGAAGAGGTCAAGCAAATGGTCGTTAAGTTCCAGGACTCAGCGAGACGTGCGGTGGAAGCAGGGTTTGATACCATTGAAATCCACGGTGCGCACGGATACCTGGTTCACCAGTTCCACTCTCCTTTGACAAATCAGCGAGATGATGAGTACGGGCGGGATAAAGCGCTGTTTGGCGTGGAAATTATTCAGGCAATCAAAGAGGTCATTCCAGCGGATATGCCGCTGATCATGCGCGTCTCAGCCGTAGAGTACGTAGATGGTGGATATGGGCTGGATTACAGCACGGAGCTGTGCCGACGTTACAAGGAAGCAGGCGTGGATATTTTCCATATATCCAGCGGCGGGGAAGGACCGATTGGTTCAGCAGGCCGCCCAGGTGTTCATCCTGGCTATCAAGTACCACTGGCACGCGCGATTAAGCAGGCACTGGATGTCCCAGTCATTGCAGTCGGCAACCTCGATGATCCACAAGTGGCGGAAGCGTCCATTGGCAATGGCGATACGGATTTGGTAGCAGTCGGCCGCGGTATGCTGCGTGATCCTTATTGGGCACTGCATGCGATTCATGAGCTGTCGGCGGATGAGCTGCAGGCACCGAAGCAATATTCAAGAGCGTTTTAATCAGGTAAAAGGGTGAGGGGCTTTCCTTTCGACTGTATCGTCGGGGGAGAGCCTTTTTTACTTTGAGCCCCTTGACACTTATTGGCAGTAGATTTAAGATGAATGTCAGTCAGTACTGACAATCACTTCCGGGGATGAGGATAGCAATGAGCAGCAGCAAAAGTCTTACAAGTAGCGAAAAACTGATGATAGCCGCAATAGATCTCATAGCGGAAAGAGGCTACAACGGCGTAACTACGCAAGAAATTGCCACTATGGCAGGATTGAGCGAGAAGACGTTATTTCGTCACTTCGGCAGCAAACGGAATTTGCTGGAGAGTGCCTTTGACCGTTTTCATTACACGGAAGGACTGACAAAGCTTTTCGCGGAGAAGCTTACGTGGAATTTGCGTGAGGATTTGCTTTTAATCAGCCGAACGTATCACGAAATGATGAACCGCAATCGGAAAATGATTTTGATTAGCATAAAGGATGAGGCTCATTTGCCCGGATTCCGTGAGCGGACCCAAAAGCACCCGCAACAGTTAATGGTACTTTTTACAGATTACTTCAAAGAGATGGGCAAAAAAGGCAAGATGATCCAAACGAATCCCGAGGCACAGGCGACTGCTTTTATGGTCATGAATTTCGGGGCGTTTTTGAACGATCTGGATGGCACTAGCAATTTTTCAGGGGTATCCCTAGATGCATTTATCGAAGAGAGTGTAGAGGTTTTCGCTAGGGGTTTGACTCCCTAGTTTTTTTACCACCCATATGTCAGTCAGTACTGACAGTCAAAGTGTGAATAACAAAGTGAAGGGAAAGATACGGCATGGAAGCGACAAAAACGCAGCAAAACAGGGACATATTAATCCGAATCTTGATGTTTACCTTGGTCATATCCTCCATGAGTGCCTTGGTGTTTAACATTGCACTCCCCCAAATTAGCAAAGAGTTTGGTTTGAGCATAGCTCAAGTGAGCTGGCTATCGACCGCATATGGATTGTTATACGCGATCGGAACCGTGACGTATGGCAAGCTGGCGGATCGATACAAGCTCAAGAATTTGCTGACGTATGGACTCTTGGTGTTTACAGCTGGTTCGTTTTTCGGTTTGGTCTCCGATTCCTTTGCGATGGCCCTCTTCGGAAGATGCTTGCAGGCAGTAGGGGCGGCTGTCATTCCGGCCACTGCGATGCTGATTCCTTTGCGATACTTCCCGCCCGAGAGCAGAGGTTCTGTTTTAGGCAGAACGGCAGTAGGATTGGCTCTTGGCGGTGCACTCGGTCCTGTGGTTGCGGCGTTAATCGTCAGCTTTGCCCATTGGCGTTGGCTGTTTTCCATCCCGCTCCTGATCTTGCTTACGCTGCCGTTCTACCGTAAATATTTGGAGGATGAAGAGATCGCGTCTGGTGGGAAGTTTGATTGGGTGGGTGGCTCTTTACTTGCGATCAGCGTGACGTCACTGCTTTTGGGAGTAACGAATGGATCCTGGTGGTTTGCATTGGGCAGCTTGGTTACTTTGCTTCTGTTCGTCGTACGAATTCGTTCGGTAGCTGATCCGTTTGTACAGCCGAAGGTTTTTGCCAACAAGCAGTATACAATCGGGATTATGATGGCATTTCTCATAAATGGAATGGGAATATCGCTTTATTACCTCAGTCCGCTGCTCTTGGCCCAGGTGCAGCAGCTATCGACGAGCTGGATTGGCTTTGTGATGGTTCCAGCGGCTATCGCTTCGGCATTGCTTGGTCGTGTGGGAGGGAAGCTCGCGGACAGGCGGGGGAATGCTTTTCTGTATTTCGTTGCGTCTAGCTTACTGATTGGCTGCTTTGGCTTGCTGTCTACTTTCACTAGCGCCTCGGTTATAGGCATTGCGCTCTTCTTAATACTGGGTAACGTGGGACAGTCTTTTATGCAAATCTCGATGGCGAACTCGATCTCGAGGACGTTGACGAAGGAGCAGGCGGGAGTAGGCATGGGAATTTTCTCGATGCTGAGCTTCATTTCCATGGGGATTGCCTCTGCGGTATACAGCAAGGTGATCGATCTTGGCGCGACTACCATTTGGAACCCGTTAAATTCTTATACGAGCGGCCTCATTTACAGCAACATTTATTGGATGATGACCCTGATGCACGTGTGTCTTATGGTCTTCTACTACTTTCAGTTCGGTAGGGCTAAGAGACAAAGCCATCTGGCGGCTAGCTGATTTTTTGTTCATTCAGGCTTAATATTATATGTAGTAGACTAAAACAAAAAAGGAAGGGGGTTCCTGTTCGGTGCGAGAGCTTTCGGCCATTCGTTTTACAGAGGGAGAGTCATTGTTCATCCAAATCTATCACTTTATCAAAGACGAAATATTGCGTAACGAAATTACGTATGAAGAGTTTCTCCCTTCGATCAGAAGCTGTGCGCAATCGCTTGCTGTCAGCAAAAACACGGTGGAAGTTGCTTATCAGCTACTGGTATCGGAAGGGTACGTCACTAGCATTCCGAAAAAAGGATATCAGGTGACGTACAAGGCAGGACTTCCTTTCAGGCAGCATGGAACAGAACGAGAAGACTCTCGTATAACACCGATTCGCTATGACTTTCGCTATGGCAACATCGAGTTGGGGACATTCCCTTTTCATCCGTGGAATAAGCTGCGCAACAAGCTCATTTCCAACCATCAGCGCACGTATATGGTGGAGGGGCTGGCTCAGGGAGAGTACGTCTTGCGAAAAGAACTCTCGAAATTGCTGTATGAAACAAGAGGAGTCCTCGCCACGCCGGAGCAGATCATTATTGGAGCCACCCCGCAACAGCTGGTGTCGATTGTCGTCCAGCTTCTGGACAGAGAGAAGCATGTGATTGGCGTAGAAAATCCGGGCTATGATGGTGCGAGAAATACGTTTCTCAACGGTGGCTACCGGGTACACGGCATTTCCTTGGACGCAGATGGTGTATCGATCGAAGAGCTGAGGCAAAGCGGGGCAAGTGTCATGTACGTGAGTCCTTCCCAGCAATTCATCAACAAAATGACGATGCCTTTGGAGAAAAGAAACCAATTGACTCTGTGGGCGCAATCCTTATCGCATTCTTATTTGGTGGAGGATGACTACGAATGGGAGTTCAAATATCAAGAGAGCTACATCCCTTCGATCCAGAGTCTGTCTCCCCAAAAGGTTGTTTACATTGGTCGGCTCTCCAAAGCATTGCTGCCGCTCATAAACGTCAGCTACGTCGTCCTTCCTTACGAGCTGTTATCGCGTTTTCACCAGCGCGTGCCTGAATACGATCAGCCTGTTTCCCGTTTGGACCAGTTGACGCTAGCGGCGTATTTGTCCGATGGCTATTGGCATAGGCATTTGCAGCACATGCGAAAAAACTACGGGGAGAAGCGAGAGGTGTTTCTTCAAGCAGTCGAGCGTTACATGGATGGACGTGTGGAAATAGAAGGGAAGGATACGGGGCTGCATGTATTTTTGACCGTAAAAAGTCAGTGTACGGAAGCGGAACTCATGGAACGTGCCTATCAAAAAGGCGTAAAAGTCTACGGAACTGCCCGATACTGGCTCCATGATACAAGGGAGCAGCCGACGGTATTGCTAGGGTACGGAGCATTGACCCCCGACGATATTCAGGAGGGCATTCGCTTGTTGGCTAGCGCTTGGTTCGAGTAACAGATCAGTTTCTGTCCCACTCATCTTGAACGATCTGTCCCTTTGGCCACGAATGGCTATCCATTACGATGGATAGGACAGCGATTAGAAAGGGTGGGGAAAAATGAAATTTATTTTTGATCTGGACGGGACGATCTGCTTCAAGGGTCAGCCGATCTCAACGAACATTTTGGATAGCCTGCTTGCACTCGAACAGGCGGGACATACTGTAGGTTTCGCCTCCGCAAGACCGTGCCGTGACATGCTGCCTGTCCTCGATGAGCGGTTTGCCAACCATCTCCTCATTGGCGCGAATGGAGCGATGACACATCACCGAGGGAGCTTGCAGGGCAGCATGCCAATCCCGGATCGTTTGGCGCATGAAATCATCAGCATTCTCGATGATTATCGCGCGCAGTATTTCATAGATGACTCGTGGAATTACGCACATAATTGTGTGTCGGCACATCCTTTTTTGAGCTATATCGATCCCAATCGGACAGCCAGCCGTGTGGACGTGGATCAACTGAATGCCGTGCTGAAAATCCTGATTTTATCGTGTGACCGCTATGAAGAATTGGTGGCGAGAATCAGGGAACTCGAAGTTACGCTGCATTACCATTCCGCAGAAGGTATTCTCGACCTTACTTATCGGGGAGTGAATAAATGGACTGCCCTGAATCGGTTCGATGTGGCAGGAGAGCCGTTCATCTGCTTTGGCAATGACATGAATGATTTGCCGCTGTTTGAAAAAGCGCATCATTCCGTATTGGTTGGCGAGTATGAACCGCTGCTTGCATTAGCGAATGAAAAAATCGCCATGGATGATCATGTGGAGCAATCCATTATCGCAAAATTGCGAGAGTTGGACGAGAGGTATGAGTTAGCTCTTCCGTAAAGGGAAAAGGAGGCTATTAAGGGATGAATCCATTACTGGAGAAGAGACATCAGGCACTGCGCGAAGCAGAGACCAAAGCTGAGTTTTTATTTACCACCATCGAAGAAAAGGGCATCATTCGTAGCGGTGTGACGGAAAAAGAGATCAACAAGGAAATTTACGAGCTGGCCTTTCAATTGTTCGGGATCAAAAAATATTGGCATAAGCGGATTGTGCGAGCAGGCAGAAACACGCTATATCCCTACAGAGAAAGCCCACCGAATTTGACTGTCGCTCCCGAAGATATTGTCTTTCTCGATTTCGGGCCCATTTTTGAGGACTGGGAAGCTGATCTCGGGCGGACGTATGTGCTTGGAAATGATCCGGTAAAACAAAAGCTGCGCGACGATATTGAAAAAGCGTGGGACGAGGGCAAGGCTTACTTTTTGTCCAAGTCGGATATTACGAGCAGCGAGCTGTTTGCCTACATGTGTGAGCTCGCCAAAGCATACGGTTGGGAGTACGGCGGTCCACACGCAGGACATCTCATCGGCGAATTCCCGCATGAAAAAATTCAAGGGGATGATATCGTCAATTATATTCACCCTGACAATCACAAGCCAATGAGAGAGCCGGACCATAACGGGCACCCGCGTGATTGGATTTTGGAGGTTCATTTTGTTGATCGGGAACGGGAAATCGGGGGATTTGTGGAGAAGCTGTTGACGGTGGAGTAAGGAAAGCGCTCATAGCGTTGAGTCGAAAAGCTAGCCGCTGGTTCGTCGGAAATCACGGCAACTCAGACATTCAAAAGTTCTGTTGATATCATGCTTGCATCTTGCCATGACGGATTGCCCTCCAGCATGGCTGTTTTCATTTATTTATGCTTTCATCACGTGGGAGCTTGATAAAAGAAGCGAGATGCTCCAGAACTGGAAAGAGAAAATCGAGGATGCTAGGTAAGGCTTGCGTATCACCGGACTGCGCACGTCTCAAAATGATGGAGAATGACTGATTTTGTGCGCCAATACATCCAAGTATTTCTTTTTGCATTTGTGTACCCCTTGTCGAGTCATATTTAGCTGCTTGGCCACCTCTTCTTCCGTAAGTCTGTCTATCACAATACTCTTAATGATGAATCGGGGTTTTTCGGGAATTTGCATGAGTAGCTCCTGCACGTATATGCTCGAGTCTATGGAATCTATTAAGTTATCGCCAAATACCTCCTCAATGATAGTGGTTTCCCGATTAAATCGAGTTTTAGCAGCGTATTGCATTCTCCAAGCAATTCGCTTAAGGATTCTTCTACAACGTTCTTTCAGCATTTCATCTTCCACTAAAATCACCTGCCATAATGTATTTATACTTCCAATTGAAACAGTCTTACATTCCCACTGAAATTTCTCGACTCTCATATACATAGGTAAAAAACGAGCACAAAAAGAAACCATAAATTGAAAAAATTACTATTTTTCTTTATACTCGAGACTGTCATGAAGTTAGAGGGAGGGATTACATGTGAAAAACAACTTGATGATTCCGATTGTTTGTTTCGTGGGTTTAGTTGCAGGATGTTCACAGCCAAGTCAACTATCACAGGAGCCTGCTTCCCAGCAGCAACAAATGGTTAAGCAAGAAGTGCCTCAGGGCTTTGTACCGTTGACATTGACAGAAGAAAATAAAACAAAAATAATGGCTGATGCAGAGAAATTTGGTATACAGAATATTTATGTCCCGCTATTTGTTAGAGAGGGTTTAACATTACAGGAGATTTCCGGTAGCGAGCAAACAAAACAGATTTCTCTCCGGTTCGAAAATGAGCAAGGTGATCAAACATTAGAAATTAGTTTATCCCCTCAAGAAGTTTTACTTGGGGGTGCCGTTATACAACAGCAAGAAACCAAACTCGATAACGGTACTCCTGCAAAATGGATTTCCTTCTCGAATCATAAGGAAAATGTTGAGGCAGCCGTCGCAGAATTATATTTTCAATTGAATAGCACCTATGTAGCTGTAAGTAATGACTCCAACCAATTTGAAAAGGAAGTCGAACAAATTGCTTCTGCTCTCCAGCTTCTAAAAAAATAATGTAAAAAAGTAGTTTCTATTTTTCCTATTTTTTTTCCTAGATAGGTGAAGGCGACAACTAGTCGACCATTCGAAAATCTAAGGAGGAAGAACAGGCATGGCAAAAGGAATTGATTACGCAGGAAAAAACAATTCAACGAAGAGCAACCTAGAAGCGATCAAACGGGCAGGGTATTCGTACATTGGTCGTTACTACGGAGAATCGAATTGGAAGAAGCTAACCCGGGAAGAAGCAAAATTGATTTCAAAAGCCGGATTGTACATCGTCGCGGTGTATCAAAATGGTGGTAGAGACAAAGGTGAATTTACCTATGCTAGCGGTAAGCAAGCTTGCGAGAGTGCTATTGAGCAAGCAGAGTCAGTGGGTCAACCGTACAACACCCCTATTTATTTTGCTGTTGATTTTGAAGCTGATTCCAAATCAGAGCTTGAAGCAGTTAAGGACTACTTCAGAGGGGTTAAATCCGCGATGGAAAAGTACGAGCGGATGAATGGAGATGCCTTTAAAGTCGGGTGTTATGGCAGCTACTATGTAGTGAAGCATATCGACGACGAAGTACCGGGAGTAAGCCATTTTTGGCAATGTAAGGCATGGAGTAAAGGCAAGGATTACAAATACCGCGACTTATATCAATATGACATCGACAAAGATTTGGAGTTAGATAATGGAAACACCATTCTGGTTGATTTCAACGAATCAGATGATAGCGCTGGTGGGTTTCAGGTATAACGGAAAAACAGAGGTCACCTATTCTAAGGTGGCCTCTGTTTTGTTGTGGAGAAAACTTTTTAACTTTTTTGGAAAAACGGTTTCTATTTGCCTCTGTTTTTTTCCTAGATAGGTGAAGCGACATTGACCGGTCAAAAAGTCGTTGATCAACTATCAAAAAGGGGAAATGAAGAATGGCTAAGTATGAACCTATTCCTACAAAAAGAGTGAAGATTGACGGAATTGTAGACACATATGTTGGGGTCAATCCCAATAATAGAGGGAATGAAAAAATCCTTGCTTTTATTGATGCTTTTAAAGCAGTAGCAGGAAGGACCAGTGACGCTTGCTACGGTTTGCCTGTTGAATTAATCCTTGCAATGTGGGGCGGGGAATCGGGGTGGTCTCAGTATGATACACAAGTTGAGAACCAGAACTGGTCGAATATGATGTATGTAGACTCGACCTACCCTGAAGGGAATATCGGTGAAGGGATAAGAGGGTGGGCGGCTTTTCCTGGCCGTTCAACTCACGGAGAAGCATTTGCAGATTTCTTACAAGGAAAGCGTTACTCCAAATTAATCGATTACTTGAAGGGCACAAATAATCCTAAGTCAGAAAAATGTGCACGTTATATTGCCGATGCAGGTTACGGCGGTACCAATCATGACAAATACTACGATGAAGTTATTGACTACCTGGAATCCGTTCGTAAGCGTCTCTAACCTGTTTTTCAAAAACAAGAAGCACCTCAAAACGGGTGCTTCTTGTTTTTTTACCGTATTTAGCCGAGAAGAGTCCAATGTACTCGTTTCGTCATAACCGTAGGGACTACGGGGATAGCCTAAGTGGCGGGAGCGTTCAAAGGCCTTTACTTAAATTGAGTTCTAAATCAATTTGCTTTTTTAACCATACCCCATAATCCTCCACTTGATAAATTTTCCATTCTTTTAGTTTCTGTGGGTTTTGAACGCCAACAAAGGCAGCATTAGGAGTGGTAGGTTCCAAGAAAAGCACGATGTCCTTTCTCGGGAATTCGTTGACTCCCACTTCTGGAATAAAGGGCTCTCTGACCAATCGAATATACGTATGGTCTTGCGCGCTTTCTCCCTCATCTAGACTTCCTTGGAGATAAGGTTGGCTCTCTTGTAAAAAAGGTAGCTCCTTCTCATCTTTTGTGCCTATCAGCTTGCCATCCCTCCGATAAGCAACGGTGTACAAATCCATCGAGTTTTCGAGAAGCCCATCGCAAATAGGGGAAACGCCCGAGACAAATATTTCCTTTCCTCTCTGGATGATAATTTTGCTTACTTCTGGATGTTTTTTTGGAGCCTCGGAATCAACAATCGGGGTGTTTTGCTGGTGTATTTCTTGACCTTGAGTGCTAACTCCGCATCCGGATAATAACCCAATACAAACAACACATAAAAATATTCGTTTCATAAGACCAGACCTCCGTCAAAACGATATTAAAGTGGGAATTATATTTCCCCTACCGATTCCATAAATCATTATACCTTTTAAGACGGTAATTTTTGGAAAAGGTTTCGTTTGTTTGTAATTGAAAATTATTAGCTGGAAAAGTAAGAAACCGCTGAGAGGAAAGCTACTTCTAGCCGAATTACAACCTACAACCACGATTCCTTCTGAAGCAAAAGCACGACCCTAAGGTCCTCTTCATCTGGGTTTTCACCAGCACTTAATACATCACCATGTTCCCCGTCTTTTTCATATGCTTCTCCGCCAGCTTCAACAACACGACAGTCGCCGTCACCAGCAGGAGCAAGACAGCGGCGAGAAGTCCCATACTCGGCAGCATTGCTTGTAATGTTGCCCCCTCCATCAGCAGCTCGCGAATCAACTGAAGCGCGTAGGTCAGGGGAAAGCAAAAGGAAATGACCTTGGCCCAAACCGGAAAGGCCATCGGGGGCAGACGGACACCAGAAAAGATTAGCATCGGCTCATCCAGGACGGTGTACAGAAAGCTCGCGTCGCGTGAAAACAGAAAGAGTACACAGAGAAAGCCGCCCCAGACGATGGCCGATACCAGCAAAATGAGGAAGGCGAGCGGAGGTGCCCACCAGCCGCTCAATTGAATGCCATCGACAAAAAACAAGGCTAACAGGACAAAACAAAAGAACAGCCAGACTCCCTCAATCAACGAGGAAAGCGAACGCCCATACAGAAAAGCGAGTCGGTTGACCGGACTGATGAAGATCATTTCCATGGTTCCCGCTTGCCGTTCAAAGCTCATTTGCCAGGAAGACTGCACCAGGCACCAATAAAAGATGTAGCCTAGATAGCCAGTCAACAGGAACAACGGCAACTGCTCGTAGCTGATGAACCGGGCTAGAGGGGAATCAGCTCCCATCCGGAACGGGGCAAACGAATAATACGCGGTCACGAAATTAATGACAGGCCAGACCAAGAGCGAGAAGTAGATCATTTTGCTGTGAAACGAATGGCGATGCTCCTTGATGATTTCTGCCAAAAGCAGGCTGCCCAGCTGTTTCATGCCCCCCTCCGATCTGCCATATGCAGGATGACGTCCTCCAATGATGGCTGTTGGGTGGAGAGATGCAAGACGGGGGATTGGTGAGCAGCCAAGAGGGAAAGCAGCGGAGTTGTCATATCCGTTTTTCCCCGTAATGTCACTTCCCAGGTCTGCTCGTCTGTTTCTGCGATTTCACGCGAGCCGTCGTAATCTTGAGCCAGCTGGCGCAGATCGTAATCGAGCGAGTCGGAGAGAGAGGGGATCACTACCTGTAAGGCTGTATCCAGGTGGAGCGATTTGATCAGGTGCTCCGGTGTATCATGCGCCACGAGTCTTCCTTTATCGATGATGTATACCTCGTCGCAAAGCTCTTCTACCTCATGAATGTAGTGGCTGGTCAACAGAATGGCTTTTCCATGCTGAGAAGCGAGCTCACTCACATGCTTGCGAAGCTGCCGGGCGATGGGGGCGTCCAAGCCGAGAGTCGGTTCGTCCAGGAACAGGTAACGCGGATCATTGATCAGGCCGCGGGCAATTTGCAGTCGTTGCTTCATACCTTTGGAATAGCGCTCGACAGGGGTGTTGGCAGCCTCATACAGACCAACCTGCCAGAGCAATGAATCGATCCGATTACGCAGTTCCTGCCCTTGCAAACCGTATAGACTTCCGAAATATTGCAGGTTTTCCCGCCCTGTCAGCCGCCAGTACAGCATGCGTTCTCCCCCTGCGATCATATTGACCTTGGCTTTGACGAACCGATC
This sequence comes from Brevibacillus sp. HB2.2, assembly GCF_013284275.1. Classification (NCBI taxonomy): domain Bacteria; kingdom Bacillati; phylum Bacillota; class Bacilli; order Caryophanales; family Paenibacillaceae; genus Brevibacillus; species Brevibacillus sp. HB2.2. The sequence goes on along the minus strand of NZ_JABSUV010000061.1, from coordinate 14,766 downwards.
GTCTTTTACCGCGTCATATCCGTCTACCGTGATCGTGCCACTGGTTGGGGTGAGCAGTGTGGAGCACATCTTGATCGTTGTTGTTTTTCCTGCACCATTAATGCCTAACAATCCAATAATTTTGCCGGGTACCATGCGAAAAGACAGATCAGCAACTGCTTCGACCTCTGTCCATTGCTGGCGAAACCAGCCTTTTTTCTCCTTCACCCGGTATACCTTCCGTACATTCTCTGCGATCAGCATGATTATTGACCTCCTCGTTCGTTATCCGAAAATCGATTCCATAACGCGTTTTTCCATCCGACGTATGCCCCACACCCCCATGACGAGATAGACGAGGGATAAGGCTGCCATATGAAACAGCTGTGGGGAAACAGCATGCAGTGGCGCTCCTTGAATCACGCATTGCCGAAAAGCATCCAGTGCAGGTGCGAGCGGCATGATGAGACCGAGTGGTTGCACCCATTCAGGCAAATACGGAATCGGAAACGTCGCCCCACTGACAAAGGCCATCACAGCAAACAGCGTGTTTTGTGTGATGTACGTATCGCGGAACCACAGCATGAGACTGCCCAAAACGAGTGCCTGGCAAAAGAAAGCTCCTGTAGACAATATCCAGACTAGGACGGCGCTCCATACATTTGTTTGAGAGAGGGTGAGCCCAAACAACGCCCCTACCAGTAAAATCACCGAAAATTCAAACAAAGTACGCATGAGCTGTTGGGCGACATTTCCCAAAAAGTACCCTCTTCGCAAGGAAGGGGTGAGCAAAACGGCCTCCAAGGTCCCTTCCCGAAGCTCCGTAATGAGTGAGCGGCTGACATTCATCAAGGTAGAGACGGCAAACGCATAAAAAGCTCCGCCGAGGATGGCGTACGACAAGTAATCGGACGAGCCGGTGAGATGTGCGAAATTTTCGTCCAACTGCCCGGCAAATACATAGTGATAGGCGAAGAAGGCAAACAGCACCGTATACACCCCGGAAAAAATGTGGCCGATGACAAACGACCACGGATAGGCACGAAGCATTACGCGGGTATTGCGGATAAAGGTAGCTTTGGCGACATGAAACACGTTATTTCCTCCGTTCTGGGGGATGTGATGAAGCAGGTGGAGAGACATGTCCGGGAACAGGCATATCGATGAACTCATGCAGATCGACGGCGAGTTGTTCCAGCCGTGATGCAATCGCGCGGTAAAACACATACCGTCCCCGCCGTTCACTCCAGATAAAGCCTGTGTCTACCAACAGATTCAAGTGCTTGTTGACGGCAGGCTCACTGATGTTGTGCAGGTCAGCCAACTGCTGCGTGCAGTAAGGATGAGCCAATAATGATTTGAGAATCGCAGTCCGTGTCGGGTCGCTGAACACCTTCATTTTGCTGATGAAGTCAGCGGGAATCACCGAGGTGGCTCTGGTGCCGGGAACGTCTACGGATAAGCAAATAGAGATATGGTCGTCGTAAATGCCGAGCAACAAATGCGGCGCGACAAAAGTAGAGACACGTAAATGGACACGGGCCAGCTCCGAATAGCCAAATGTGTACGTTTTTGCCTTATGAAATTGCAAGAAGTTCTCGTGCACCTTCAAGCGCGGGTGAACCTGCGACAAAAACGGAATCGGGTCTAGCTTGATCTGCTCTTGTGCCTCATGTACGGCGCGGACGAGCCACGGTTCAATCCGCCGTTCTTCTGTCTGGAAAAAAGGCAGATAGTCGTAGCAAAACTCCAGAAAGCTTCGCTTAGTCGAGAGCGGATGGCGCAAAAGCTCCCGATGCTCTGGTTTCAGCTCTTCAAAAATCTCGTCTGTACGTCCTTGCATCCAAGCGTGAAGTTGTCTGGGATGATAGACGGGACCAATCATGAGCTGGGCAAACTCGCCAGCATCCAGCGCCTGTACACGCTCCAATGCGGCCTCAACAGAATGCTCAAAGCACTCCTCCCAAGGTGCCAGGAAGTCCATGGCATCGAGAAACTGATTGGACATGGAGCTAAAATAGTGAAGCTTTTTCAAGAGCGGCGCAGGTAAAGCAGTGAGCAACTCCTCCGCCCAATGCAAGCGGGAGGTGTGATGCTCTGGCTTTGCAAGCACGTGGAGACTTAAGAAAAACTCATAGCCGGGTATGTATGCGACATGAAGATGCTTACGCAGCCAGTCAGGCAAATCTTGCACGGAGCATCCTCCTTTCTCGTTCAATTAACCATTGGGTGAATCCATTTTGGGAGCGGGCAAAATTGAAGAAATTATGCCGGAGGGGCTTCCCGATGTCAAGAGAAAAAGAAAATAACCACGGCTAACGCATAGCACGTGGTTGTGGAGAGGTATTATGTCTCAGAGAAACGAGCGCCGAGCGTCTGCACGGCTTGCTGCATCGCTGTCAAATCCGCTTCGGGAAGCGCCTTTTCCTGATAGCGATATTGCTGATAGTAACGCGTGATGCGAGCGACTGCATCCAGCTGACCTGCATCTAGCAAGGGATGTTCCCGCAGGCGATTGAAAAACTCTTGGGGTGTCTCATGCAGCTCGATTGGCACTCCTTGCTTCTCCATGAGGACGAGGAATTGATAGTAGGCGTATCGGGTGGCATCATCCTCTGGGCCGACTGGCTGTTTGAACCATTTGGCAGAGCCATTTTCTACGCTTTCTTCACTGGAGGAGGGAGGAATAGTGGTCAATATGGTGTTTTGTGCAGCCGCCACTTCTTTTTCCAGCGTAATCGACCCCTTGAAGCGCCTTTTCCATATGTATCGGCCGAGCAGGATCACACAGGCGAGGATGAAGGCAATGATTAAGTACGGCTGCAGAATAGAAAAGAGTGATTCTCCGAGCTGTATTTGTACCACAGGATGATCCGCTTTTTGCCCTGTACTTTCCATGAGTACCTTCATGCCTGCCTGTTTTTGGTTCGCCTTCTCGTACAATTGCTCAAACAATTCCACAATGAAAATAAGCACAGGCTCAAAGAGCGTATACAGCCCATCGCTGACAGGCCCTTTTATCCAACTCCAGATCCAATAGATGAGACCAAGTATGATAGAGCTGACAGCCAAATAGCCTGCGATTAAAAGAAAACGTGTGCCGAGCACTTGACTGCCTAGTAGCAAGCTGATGCGAGCAGGTAGCCTCGTAGAGAGTGATCCTTCCCGCAGCACAAACGCCACAATCGCCACCAACATATAGCTGAGAGTGATGAAGACAAGCATGGAAAAAGAGGCTGCGAGTGTATAGGAACCTGGGTCAGCGATGGAGGTGTAGAGTACTGCTATCACGAGCTGCATGAGGCCCGCCATCAGCGCAAGAACAAATCTGCGTTGCAGACTGTCATGTCGATACCCTTTTGATGCAGCGCTTTGTACTCTCCAAAAATAAACAGCAGCCAGTACAAGCGCGATGAGCCAAGAATCGTAGAGATAGAAGCTGCCCATTCCGATGAATAACACAAGGGGATACAGCAACAGATGGAGCATAAATCGACCGCCACCACCATAGTACAACCAGCCCCCCACCATGAGGAGGGTCGCTGCGACTAGGCAAAACGTGAGCAGTTGACCAAAGCCTGCTGTCATATACCCAAACAATACCAGGAAAACGCCCGTCAGCATGGCCTCCAGCCAAAACGCGAGCGTCCAGCGGCCTATCAACGAGAGTGTCATCCCATCATCACGCTCCTTTTTTTCAGGCGAGCATGCTGGAAGCGCTGGATGATGACAGGGTCAGAAGAAACGTCCAGTACCGCAACCTGATGACCGCATTGAATAAGGCGCTCTGCAGAGGCTTGTACGGATGGGTCCATTCGTGGTGTCACAATGAGAATAGCTTCCTTCCCATGTGCTCCCTCTAACCGGCGAAGAACAGGCGCCAGTGGCGTTGTCACAAAATGGTGGATTTGCGCCAGCTGGGTCATGACGTGTATGTGGTGTGCCTTGCCACTTCCCGCAGCCAAATGAAAATGCTCACGTCCTCGTTGCTTCACGGTGAGGTACAGCTCGTATCCGACTGATTTTCTCCTGCACAGGCCAGCTAAAGCCGCAAGACAGGAGATCGTCCGTTCATTGGTGATATCGTTATACTTCTGCATCATGGGTTCATAGGAGGGCAGGATATGCCCGACGATTCGCCAGTTTGGGTGGGCTGTAAACTCGAAAAGACGCGTCTCGAGCGAGCCTGTTTTGGCGGTTGCCTTCCAATGGATGTGCTTGAAACGGTCGCCTGGCATGTACGACCGAATACCACGCTGAAAAGTGACATCATCCTGTTGGCGCTGACGAGAAAGCCGATTCCCGTCCGGCTCCGATTCAGCAAGTACGACGGGAGAAAGCGCAAGAGGCAGCGGATAGACCAGCAAGGAAAAGGAAACCGACAGTGTCATGGCGGTAGGCTCCTCGCCCAATAATGGCAATGTCTCAGATTGCACATCCGTCAGCCAGACTGTGCCTCGTTTGTTTGGGATGAGAGTCAAGGTGCGTGTGGCACTTTGCCGCATCGGTAGATCAAATCGCAGGCGAACGCTCGTCCGATGATTGAGGATTCGCACCTCGTCTGCACCTTCCACTGAAACATGCTCCGGCAGTGTGAAGCGAAGCCAGGTAGCAGGCAAAGGCAACCACGAACGATTGTGCAGGCGAACTGTAATGTGCACGGGTGTCCCTGACAGGACGCGGGTTTGATCACTGGACCATTCGAGCGACACCCATTTGGACATGGACTTGGCCCACCAGTCTTGTGCAGCGGGGAGAAAAAAGAAAAAGCCCCCAAACAGAAAGAAAAACCAATGCCCGGAAAAAACGGCGAAGAGCAGTAAGACAAAACCGATTACGTGAAAGGTTTGCTTGGTGATCATCGCGCTACACGCTTTCTTCGACGGGAGCGGGGACGCTGGTCAAGATTTGTTCCACGACTTCCTGCTCCGTCACGTGCAGCTCTGCTTCCATGGACAGGCGGATGCGGTGAGCTGCCAGACTTGGGAACACCACTTTTACATCATCCGGCAAGACATAAGTACGACCAGAAACGAACGCGTAAGCTTGGGCGGATCGCAGCAGGGCGAGCAAGGCGCGTGGACTGATGCCCACCTCAACCGAGCGATGCTGGCGAGTCGCTTCCGTCAGGTCGATGATATAGTCTTCCACCGGTTGGCTGACGTGAACAGTCGTTACCTCGCGTTGCAGAGCCGCAATTTGGTCGACAGTGATGACCGGCTCGACCGCCTCTAATGGGGAGCCGGTGCGAAATCTCCGCAAAATTTCCTTCGCATCCTCTCGTGTACCGTAGCCAAGAGACAGCTTGAAAAGGAAGCGGTCCAACTGTGCTTCCGGCAGCGGATAGGTCCCTTCCGATTCAATCGGATTTTGGGTAGCGATGACCAGCATGGTTGATGGGAGTGGCAAGGTGACGCCTTCAATCGTAACCTGGCGTTCCTCCATGCATTCCAGCAGCCCGGATTGAGTCCTGGGAGTGGCCCGGTTGATTTCATCTGCGAGCAAGACATCCGCAAAAACAGGTCCCTTTCGTAGTTCGAATTCACTTGCTCGTTGATTGAATACGTGAAGACCGACGACATCGGATGGCAGCAGATCCGCGGTGAATTGTAGGCGGTTGTAAGAGCCGCCAATCGCTTGCGCCAATGTTTTGGCAAGCACGGTTTTTCCCATTCCGGGCAAGTCCTCCAGCAGTACGTGACCACGGGCAAGCAAGGCCGTTACCAATAGACGGATCTGACTTTCCTTGCCCACGATGACGCTACTGATAGCATGCTGAAGGTTATCCAATGTCGGATGTATCATGAAAATTCTCCTTTTCTCATTCAAAATTGCGGAGTCATACGATTTTTATTATATATGGAATATCCTGTTAGTTACAAATTTTCGAAATAATAATCCCGTAAGCGCAGCGAGCACGATGACGGCCCCTACAGAGATGTAAAGAGGGCGAATCCCTACCTGATCGCTTAGCTGTCCGCCTAGCCAAATACCGACGGGCATCGTCGCACGCACGATGAGCAAGCGGACAGACAGTACACGCCCCATTAGCTCGGAAGGAACGTGAAGCTGATACAGGCTTGTGCTGTGTACCTGGAAAAAGGGAGCAAACAGACCAGCCAGTAGTTCGATGGTGATGGCAAGCCAGATGTCATGGGTAAAGCCTATTGCAACAAAGCTCAAGCCTCCTAGTACCAGTGACCCCAACATGATCAGGGGCTGTCCAAGGCTGCTACGGAAGCGAGGCACGAGCAATGAGCCGAAGAAATATCCCAACGGATAGCCAGCCAAAAACAAGCCTACATAAAACGAGGTGCCTTGCAGCTCGCCGGCTACAAAAGGCAGGTTTAGCACAAGTGTGACTCCGACAGCAAATTGGACGAGAGCCGAGTACAGACCGAGCCAGAGTAGAAGGGGCTTCTGCCAAAAAACCGCAAGACCAGCCTTAAACATGACGTACCACGACTGCTTCTTGTTGGCGGTATCCGCTGGGGCGAGTGGACAAAGAACCAGAAAGAAACCGCTGAGCGCATAGCTGATCGCGACCAATGCGAGTACAGACTCACCGCCGATACTCGCCACGAGAATCCCAGCCAATGGCGGACCTGTAATCAAGGCAATGCGCAGGACACTATCCAAATAGGCATTGGCTTGGAGGAGCTGCTCTCTTTTGACCAGAGCAGGGAGGAGCGACTGGCTGGCTGGCACATACAGCGGTTGAACGAGACCGTTGATTAAGGCTGTAAAATACAGCGGCCAGAGCGATTCTGTCCCGGAAGTAATGACCGCAAAGGACAAACAAAAGACAGCCGCTCGCATCCATTGAGAAAAAAGCATGACACGCTTCTTGTCGAATCGGTCGATGTACGGTCCGGCTACCAACTGAATGGCGAGCGACGGCACGAAATACAGCAGCCACATCTGTCCGACCGCACCTTGTGAGCCTGTTGCCTGATAGATTAACCAGCTATTGGCGAGGGTACCGAGTGAGGCGCCGAGTTCTGAAATGAGCTGACCGAAAACAATCCAGCGATAAGAACGCTGCTGCCAGACAGAGGCTTGTACAGCGGTTTGGCTCATGGGGTGCTCCTGTCCAGGAATTCATCCCATAACAGGGGTAGCTTGTCCAGCGTATGACGGCGGAGTCTGTAACGGGAGCCTGCTGTTTCAACTAGATGGGCAGACCGCAGCATGGATAGGTGATGGTGTACTGTCGATTTCGCCATTGAGAGTTGATCGGTTATCTCTTGCAGGCTCAGGTCTTTTTCCGCGAGCATTTTGACCATGCGTAGCCTGTGCTCATCTCCGAGTGCTTTTAAGGCTTGCACCAGTGATGGGGGTGGCTGATAAGGATCTACAGCATCGTGCAAATTTTCGTCGGCAACAGGGTAATAAAAAATCTTCGTACCGACAGCATCGGCCTGTACGGTCCACGGGCGGTAGATCGCTTGCGGAATCAGCAGTACGCGTGTCACGGCAGGCTCTGGGAGGTAGCTAGATCCCGTCGTATACTCCACAAAGGCTTCGGGGTTGAGCTTTCCTAGCTTGCTTTGTTTTTGCGACCAATCCCGTTCTAGCATGCGAACGATTTTTTCCTCATGTGGCTTGATGTGAGTGGTATACCAGCCTTCCATCAATCCGAGAATATGGCCCCGCAGCACTTCTCCATCAACGGAAGTAATATGTTCGATATACGATTCAAAAAAGAGATGTGCGCTGCACGCTTCCTGCAAAGCGGCGCAATCATCCTTGCTTCCTTGTGCAGCCTTCCGCCGTGCTTCCTGCCTATTTTCACCGAGATAAGGAAGGGCTTCGTATCGGAGTTGTTCGATTGAGAGCTCTCTGACATACGAGAGAAAGGAATCCAGATCAGCGAAAGGGCAAAGATCAAGTAGTTGCAAAAGCGTCTTCCACGTGTTGTGCTTCTTCGCATATTCGACCTCTTGCCGTACAGAAGGTGATAGCTCGTCCAACAGTTGATGCCAGTAGGCAGGAGGGTGCTCCATCGTGTGATGCAATTGGTCGTAGGTAGCGGCAGCGATTCCCAAGGCAGCTTCGAATAAAGGAGAATACGAGAGCTCAACCCGATAGGTTGTTCGTTCACTGCCAATGTTCAAAATCTTCATGTGATCATCCTTCCAGAATTTGTACATAATTATGTATTTTATAAAATACGAATTTTAAATTCAATATTTTTCGAACGAAATGAGAAAAGGAAAAGAAGAATCACAAATCTCTAGCCAAAGAGATCATGTGATTCTTCTTTCTGTAAAGATATAGTTAGCCGACCGTGGATAATTGCAACGCACGCTGTAGTGCTTGCTCCAGATCAGCGAGGATATCGTCGATCGCTTCTGTGCCGACTGAGAGACGTATAAGTCCCGGGGTCACTCCGGCTGCTGCCTGCTCCTCTTCTGTCATCTGCTGATGTGTTGTGCTCGCTGGATGAATGATAAGTGACTTGGAATCTCCGACATTTGCGAGATGGGAGAACAGCTTCACTGACTCGATTAATGTTTTTCCTGCCTCAACGCCACCGCGAATGCCAAAGGTCAGGATCGCGCCAGCACCTTTTGGCAAATATTTTTGGGCCAATTCACGCTGGGAGTCTGACTCCAATCCCGGATAACTCACCCACTCTACGGCAGAGTGATTGGCGAGAAACTGGGCTACTGCCAAGGCGTTCTGGCTATGCCGCTCGATGCGCAGATGCAGAGTTTCTAATCCTTGCAGGAACAAGAAGGAGTTAATCGGAGCGACTGCTGCTCCGATATCGCGCTGGAGCTGGACACGTGCCTTGATAATATAGGCAAGCGGACCGACTGCTTCTGTATAGACGACGCCATGGTAGCTTGGATCTGGAGTAGTCAGACCTGGGAATTTTCCGTTGTTCCAGTCGAATTTTCCTGAGTCTACGATGATACCGCCAATTGCTGTTCCGTGGCCGCCGATGAATTTGGTGGTGGAGTGCACGACGATATCAGCCCCGTGCTCAAAAGGACGGCACAAAATCGGAGTCGCAAAGGTGTTGTCCACGATCAACGGCACACCATTCTCGTGAGCGATATTGGCGATCGCCTCGATATCAGCGACATCAATACGCGGGTTGCCGATTGTCTCGCAAAACACGGCTTTTGTCTTTTCATTGATATAGGCCCGGAAATTTTCTGGATTGGATTGATCTGCAAAATGAACCTTGATACCGAGGCGGGGAAGAGTGTGGGCGAACAGGTTGTAGGTACCGCCGTAGAGGCTGCTGGAAGCGACAATCTCGTCACCCGCATGTGCAATATTTAAGATGGCGAATGTAATGGCAGCCTGCCCGGATGCGGTCGCGAGTGCACCAACACCACCTTCGAGCAGAGCAACACGCTTCTCGAATACATCCTGTGTGGGATTCATGATGCGTGTATAGATGTTCCCAAACTCTTTTAGGCCAAACAGGTTGGCTGCCTGCTCCGTATCGCGGAAAACATAGGAGGTCGTCTGATAGATCGGAACAGCACGTGAGCCTGTTACAGGGTCAACCTCCTGCCCACCGTGTACCGCAAGTGTTTCTGGCTTCCATTGTTGTTGATCGGACATGTCCATCTCTCCTTTTACTATAAGGGAATCAGCGAATAAAAAAACGGAGCATTCTCCTGAGAAGAAGAAGGCTCCGATCATGCACGGGCTTGTGTTCATCTCTCAGAATCACTGGATTCTGCAGGAATTGGCACCATGCAGCTAGTCTGCTGGTTGCCGGGCTTCGTAGGGCCTGTCCCTCCACCGCTCTTGATGAAAATAATTGTTGTCGTAATTGTATGAAAATAAATCCGTGCTGTCAATGTGGAATATACAGTTATCAGGGAGGTTTTTATGTATATATGAATGAAGGTGGCTTACTCATGCCATTAATTTGTAACGGTTTTGTCTCAAGCTGTTCACATCCCGTGTGGCTACTGCCGCAGCGAAATAGGAGATAATGGTAGAAAATAGGGAGCATCAATGCAGGGTGAAGCCAAGTGCTCCTCGCGTTAGAAAAGTAAAAAAGCGTGTGATATCATGGAGGTGGTTACAACTGATCTGATCGTACATATAGGAGGATAAATAGCGATGAGCCATGGAGTAAAGGAAATGACACCACAAGAGCTGTTGGAAAAGCTGGAAGCCAAAGAGGAACTGCAAGTCATTGATGTACGTGAAGTGGATGAGTGGAATGCAGGTCACATTAAAGAGGCAAAGCTGATCCCACTTGGCTTTTTGCCACATCGTATCGATGAGCTGGATAAGAACATTCCGATTGTGATGGTTTGCCGCAGTGGTGCCAGAAGCAATACAGCTACAGAGTATTTGAGTGCACAAGGGTATGACGTGGCGAATATGGTTGGCGGCATGCTCGCATGGCCAGGTGAAGTGGAACAATAAACGAGATAGAAACAGTGTGAATGCCTCCCGTGTGTAATCAGGAGGCATCACACATGGGACAAGCAGGGAGGAAGCAACCGATGAGTGAAGGAGCACAATTGCAGCAGGAATCTGCAATGAAGAAACATTGGTTTCCTGTGTTAGCTGGTATTATCATTTTAGCTATCGTCGGAGTATTTGGTTATAATTACATGACAAAAGAGAAGATCGAGGTATTGAAGCCGATTGCAGACTTCACCTTAGACAACAGTGACGGAACAACCTATACATTTCATTCAAGTGCTGGCAAGGTACGACTGGTAGAGTTTATGTTTACCAAGTGCCCGGATATTTGTCCGGCGACTACGTTTAACATGGCCAAGCTGCAAGATCAGTTGAAGGAAAAGGGACTGTTCGGAGACAAAGTGGAGTTTGTTTCCATTTCCTTTGACCCTGATAACGATACACCGGAAGTCTTGCAGGAGTATGCAGCCAAGTTCAAGGCAGATCAGAGTGGCTGGAAGTTCCTGCGTGGGGACGCTCAGGCTGTAGAGAAAGTAACGAAGGATTTTGGTCTGATGGTCATTAAGGAGCCAGATGGTTCTTATTCCCACACGGCTCGCATGTTCCTTGTGGATGGAGAGGGAAACATGCGTCGCGCGTACGGGATGGCAGCTAACATGGAACTGGAAGTCATGATGAAAGAGATGGTACAGCTCGCTGACTAGCGGGTCTCCTCATAGAAGATGTTTACGACCTCTTCTGTTTGATTCACGAATTCAATATGAACGAGTAACGCCCACCTGCGATTGCTTTCTTGAAGCAAGAGCTTAAACGTCTCTTCTGACGTGGTGGGCGTTTTTTGTTTTCGTCCGACATGCAGGTAATCCACAATTTGAGCGTTTGGATATCGCTTCATCGTTTCCTGCATCGCGAGCCTGCCCCATTTTGCATAGGGAGGCTGGGCATAGGTAGGGAACGGCTGAAAGATGAGCAGGAAAAGGACGGTGGAGAGAAGGGGCATCATGTTCCGATAGCGAAATAGGCGACGAGCTGTTTGCACTTGCTATTCCCTCTCTTTTTCGAATGATTTGCCATGTATTTTGAAGACTTTTCGGAATATCATTCGTAGAAAATAATGACAATGAAGTGCGGGAGGTTTTCGATGCATTACTTGCTCATTCCCTTATTTGGCGTTCCTGTTTTGGTGGGGGTTCTTACGGCGATTTTTCAAAAGCCTCCTTTCTGGAAAAAATGGGGGCTGACGATTGCTTCAGTCGTATTGATTTACGGAGGCTGCTTTGCCGCGAATGTATATTGGCAAGTGAAGTATGGCATTCCGGTGTTACCTACGGAGTCTGATTTGGAGGTCTTTTTATACTTTTGTATCCTGTTAGTGTTTGTTTGTATTCTCCTGTATATTGGCTTTTTGATCACGATGAGAAAACAGTTTTGGAAGATGAACCTCGTTTTTCTATGCACAGCTTTTGGTTTGTTTAGTTTTTTTGCTGCTGCCTTTTTAGGGATGGGTCCCTTTTTGAAGAAAGCGGAGTACGTGATCGTCGTACAAAAAGCAAAAGACCAGTGGAAAGAGTCCAAGATGGACAACGAGAAGCCTATTGATCTCGCCCTCGTATACAGCAGACAAGAGTGTACCAAAAATTGTGTCGGGTATCCGTATTCAAGTCTCATCCTGGTACGAAATCAGTCGGACCAGCCGGTGGAGATCGATCTAAAGCTGCGATTGAAAAACAAAAGCGGCAACGTATTAAAAGAGGTCGAGGCCATACCGTTAAAGCTCGCTTCAGGAGAAATAACGGAGGTATGGACGGGCGATTCTTATGCGAAGCACGATTTCTGGGCGAGAGCTAGTGCCGTTACCGATGAACGAGTTGCCGATTTGGAGTATCAGTATTCGATTATTGACCGAAGATGAATGTGTGGAATAGACAAGACTGGGTGAAACGAACGTCTTACGTTGTGATATAATAAGAATGGCATGCTTGGTTCGGATTCCCATAATCATGCACGACGATGTTAGGAGGAAAGAGATTGAGCGACGTTAAGATTTTCGCGATGGGCGGCCTCGGCGAGATCGGAAAAAATATGTACTGCGTCGAGTATGAGGACGAAATCATCATCATTGACTGCGGGGTGAAATTCCCCGAGAATGAAATGTTTGGTATTGATCTGGTTATCCCGGATATTTCTTATCTGAAGGATAACCAGCACAAGATCAAAGCACTTTTGTTAACGCACGGACATGAGGATCACATTGGTGCGATTCCTTATATTTTACGGCAAATTAAGGTGCCGATCTACGGTGGTCGTCTGACCCTGGGCTTGGTCAAGGCGAAGCTGGAAGAGCACCGTTTGCAAAATGAAGTGAAGCTGATTCCAATTTCGGAAGATACGGAAATTCCTTTTGCCAAGCTGAAGGCGACATTCTTCCGTACGAACCACAGTATTCCGGATTCCCTGGGAGTTGTGCTCTATACACCAGAGGGAATGGTCATTCACACGGGTGACTTCAAGTTTGACATGACACCAGTCGGACAAACAACAGAGTACGGAAAAATTGCACGCATTGGTGCGAGTGGAGACGTCTTGGCGCTTTTGTCCGACAGTACGAACAGTGAGCGTCCTGGATTTACGATGTCGGAGAGAACGGTAGGGGAAGGGATTCTCGATGTGGTACGCAAAGCGCGTGGACGCATCATCCTGGCTACCTTTGCTTCCAACGTGCATCGCCTGCAACAGGTGGTAGACGCTGCCGAGCAGTGCAATCGCAAAGTGGCGGTTATTGGCCGCAGTATGGAAAAGGTTTTCTTGATTGGACAAGAGCTGGGTTACATCCAAATGCCAGAGGGCATGTTGATTGATATTAAGCACATCGACAACTACGCGGACAACCAAGTGCTTATTATTTGCACGGGTAGTCAAGGTGAGCCGATGGCAGCGTTGACCCGAATTGCTTCCGGATCGCACCGTACTGTTTCCATTTATCCAGAAGATACGGTTATCATTTCCGCATCCCCGATTCCTGGGAACACAATCAACGTCAGTCGCACGATAGACAAGCTGTACCGTGCAGGTGCCAACGTAGTATTGAGTCATGCGTTTGACATCCACGCATCTGGACATGGCAGCAGTGAAGAATTGAAGCTCATGCTCAACTTCATTCGTCCGAAATATTTCATCCCGATTCACGGGGAATACCGGATGCTCAAGACTCACTCCAAGCTGGCCCAACAGGTTGGGATCGAGGAGAGCAACATCTTTATTATGGACAACGGCGAAGTGCTGAATTGCAACCGCGAAAAAGCGTGGCTCAGCAAAGTACAAGCAGGGATTGTCCTCATTGATGGAAGTGGTGTTGGCGACGTCGGCAATATCGTTCTGCGCGATCGCAAGCATTTGGCAGAGGATGGCTTGATGGTTGTAGTTGTCAGCCTGGATATGAAGAACTTCAAAATTTTGACGGGCCCAGATATCGTGAGCCGCGGGTTCGTATACGTACGCGGTTCGGAATCCTTGATTCAGGAAGCGACACAGCTCGTTCGTGGGCGTCTGCAAGAAGCATTGGATAAGAAAATCAAGGAATGGTCTGAGCTGAAGTCACAGATTAATGAAGTGATCAAGCCGTTCATTTATGAAAAAACAGGCCGTAACCCAATGATTCTTACCATTTTGATGGAAGTGTAGCTTCTGCTTTCTCGGGTAGGCGCAGTCGGGGTATAATAATAAGTAAGTTGAACACGTGATACAAAGGAGAGATTGCCCAATGATGTCTTATGAAGCATATATGAGCCAAGTAATTCAACCGATGCGCGATGAGTTGACTCGCAACGGTTTTCAAGAGCTTCGCACTGCTGAAGAAGTAGAGCAAGCACTGCCAAATGCAAAAGGCCTGACACTTGTTGTCGTGAACTCGGTTTGTGGCTGTGCAGCAGGACTCGCTCGTCCAGCAGTTGTACATTCCTTGAATCACGCTACAAAGCCGGATAACATCTTCACGGTATTCGCAGGTCAAGACAAGGAAGCGACAGCAAAAGCTCGTGAGTATTTCGAAGGCTATGCACCGTCTTCTCCATCCTTCGCGATCATGAAAGACGGCAAAATCATGACCATGATCGAGCGTCATCAAATCGAGAACAACGAACTGGCAACAATCGCTGGCTTGTTGACCAACGCTTACGACACTTACAAATAAGAAAGTACGAAACATCACGAGGCGCCCGGTAACGGGCGTCTTTTTTTACAGACTTGAAACGGGGCTGTAGTGAAGAGAAGAATATTTCCAGTCTAGGCTCCAGGCTCCGTCCATCTGAGGGTTAAGACTGTCCGCTCCGAAGGGATTCGCCGGGAAACGCAAAAGTGGTAGCCGCTACGCCGTATGGA
>NZ_JABSUV010000060.1:0-26992 GCF_013284275.1 Brevibacillus sp. HB2.2 | reverse complement strand
TACGCATCATGGACGTGGACCAGGTAAAGGAATGGGTATCGAGAAAAATGAAGAACTGCTGTCCCTCCTCAAGCTGGATGCAGACAAGCTGAAAGAAGAGCAAAAAGCAGGAAAATCGTTGGCGACTATCGCCAAGGAGCAAGGCGTAGAAGTGGATGACGTTATCAAGCTCTTGGTAGGTCAGCACGAAACCAAGCTAAAAGAAGCAGTTAAGGCAGGCAAGCTCACACAGGAGCAAGCTGACAAGCGCAGCGAGGAATTGACTGCGATGGTGCAAAAGATGGTGGATGGCAGCTTTGAAAAAGTCGTTTTCCCAAGACATGAAAAAGAGAAAAAGGACCAGAAGGAAACCATGTAGAAAAGTCAGGCAGGTGGGAGTTACTCCCATCTGCTTTTCTATTTTCTAGGGATTGGTCGATGTGCGTCGATTTGCACATAAAAACCAACGTGCGAATGAGGTGAAAGGACAATCCGCGAATTGACACACAGCGGGAAAACACGATACATTCAGAGTAACTTATTGAATGAGGTGGCATGCTTTACATGAAGAAACCGTCTAACGAAGTTTTGTACCAGGAAGCATCGACCTACAAAGACATGCTCCTGCGAAAAAGCTGGAAAATGCGCATTAACGAGACTGTCATGTTTGTTCTGGGGATGATGATTCTCGCTCAATTTTTCCCGACCAATGACACGAGATTCAAGGTCCTTGTTTTCGCCATTGCCATTGCTGTTGTTGGATTGTCTCCGTTTATGTACAAATCGGTATTGCGTCCGGTGTACAAGCTGACCAAGACCCACCTGATTATCTCCTTGTCAGGACAGGAAAAGAGCTACCCGCTATCTGAAGTCGAGCAAATTTATGAAGGCCGTCATTTTTATCTCGTAGGCGGCAAAAAGGAATCCTTGATGGTTTCTAGGCAATTTCTCAGTCATTTGAATGAACGCTTGTTTTACTATAAAAAAGGGAACAAGAGGAGATAGGAATGAAATCGTTTTGTCGTGACACTTGGGTAGAGGTTGATTTGGATGCCATCCGGGCGAACCTCGAGACATTCAAACGCCATTTGCCAGAAAAAACGGGTATTATGGCTGTTGTGAAAGCAGACGGGTATGGTCATGGCGCTGTCCATGTTGGAAAAGAAGCGTTGGCAAGCGGTGCAGATTCACTTGCAGTCGCATTGCTCGATGAAGCGCTTATTTTGCGGAGGGCAGGGATCACAGCACCGATTTTAGTGTTGGGATACACACCTGTCGAGTCCATTGTCACTGCAAGCGAGCTGGAAGTGGAGTTAACTGCTTACAGCGTCGAATGGATCACGGAAGCGAACGACATTCTTCAGAAAAACGATCACAAACCTGTCGGGATTCATGTGAAGACCGATACGGGGATGGGACGTTTGGGCGTTCAGACAAAGGAAGATTTGCTTGCGGTTGTAGGTGCCCTTGAAGAATGCTCGAAGCTTAAGTGGACAGGCATTTTTACGCATTTTGCCTGCGCGGATGAACCAGATACAACCCATGTGCGACGACAACACGACTTGTTTCAATCCTTTTTGCAAGCACTGCGTGAAGCAGATAAAACATTGCCGACCGTTCATTGCTGCAATACGGCTGCGGCTATCGCATTTCCCGATTGGGGGTATGATACGATTCGTTTAGGCATAGGTTTATACGGATTGTATCCTTCTTTGTACATGAAAGAACGTGCGGATGTTATTCTTGCCCCCGCGCTGTCGCTCAAGACTAGAATTGCCCACGTGAAGAAGGCAGATGAGCCATTTACCGTTAGCTATGGTGCTACGCATACAGCACAGCCGGATGAGTGGATTGCAACGCTGCCGATTGGATACGCAGATGGCTATTCTCGCCTTTTGTCCAACCGCGGAGAGGTGTTGTACAATGGCACGCGCTACCCGATTGCAGGCAGAGTTTGCATGGACCAAATCATGGTCAGCCTGAATTCGACAGAAGCAGCGGTCAATGATGAGGTCGTCTTGTATGGTAAGCAGGGTGATGAGGAAATCTCCTTGGATGAAATTGCCGATTTGCTGGGAACAATCAATTACGAGGTTCCTTGTATGCTGAATTACCGAATTCCGCGCCTTTATTTGCGCGACCAGAAGGTAACGGACGTATTTCACCCATTGACGATGAAGCACTCGTCCCATGAAAATGTAAATATCTAGCAGGGAAAATCAGCAGGAATTTTCCCGTGGAACACGAATACTAGTTAAGCGAAAAAGCTGGCTTTTTTGGGTAAACGAAGTCTTCACCTGTACCTTTGGATTGTTTACACTCACGTTTTCTCACCGAAAAAGCGCACAGTAGGTATATTTTTGCAATGGATTCGACATAATGGTATTGTTCATATTGGCTGTTCTTTCTAGAACCAGCATAGCGGATGGAAGTTACGGTCATGGTTGGAGGTGGATTTGTCTTGTCGAAGTCAAACACGAAACGCATCATGATCAGCTTGCCACAACACTTGCTTCAGGAAGTGGATGGCGTTATTCAAAAGGAAAAATCCAATCGCAGCGAGTTTATTCGTCAAGCGATGCATTTGTATTTGAAAGAGCGAAAAAAACGTACAATCCGTGAGACCATGCAAAAAGGGTACATGGAGATGGCGAAGATCAATCTGAATATGGCATCGGAGGCTTTTGGCGCTGAACAAGAGGCTGACCATACTCTTGTCCGCTTAGTTAGCGGGGTGTGACTGGTGATTGTCAAACGTGGCGATGTGTTTTTCGCGGACCTGTCCCCGGTCGTTGGCTCTGAGCAAGGAGGCGTACGGCCTGTTTTAGTCATTCAAAACGACATTGGAAATCGATTTAGTCCGACGGTCATCGTCGCAGCCATTACAGCGCAGATTCAAAAGGCGAAGCTGCCTACGCATGTGGAAATTGACGCAAAAACTTATGGATTTGATCGTGACTCCGTTATTCTGTTGGAACAAATACGAACCATTGACAAACAACGTCTAACTGATAAAATTACGCATCTCGATGACGAGATGATGGATCGGGTTAATGAATCCTTGCAAATCAGTTTAGGACTCATTGATTTTTAACGTGTGAAAAAAGATCAGATTATTTGATAGGAAAAGCCACTTGAGTGAAGCAAGTGGTTTTTTGCTGTCAAATTTGCAGGGATTTCGTGGGTGTACATCGAACTGTTCGAAAAGAGAATATAAGACAAAATGTGACACAATATGATTTATTTTTCGAGGTAGAGAAAAAACTCATTTCTACCTACCAAGCGAGGCGGAAGGGGTTTTTTTGGTTGTGGCAGACTATTCTCCTGAGACAATCAATATAGAAAAAGAATCAGACATCGTGACGGCGCGGCAAGTGGGGCGAAATATGTCGAAGTTGTTTGGCTTTGGCACGATCACGCAGTCCCGCATCGCCACGTCAATCTCTGAATTAGCTCGCAACATTTATTTGTATGCGGGCGCGGGGACGATCATCATTTCGCCGATTGAGCGCGAAGGAATGATCGGCTTGCAAATAACAGCAAATGACAACGGTCCAGGGATTCCTGATATTCGCCAGGCATTAGATGATGGCTATTCGACTTCGGGTGCCCTCGGAGCCGGATTGCCGGGTGTCAGGCGCATGATGGATGAATTTGAGATCCACAGTACCCTGGGGGAAGGAACGCGTGTTGTTGTTGTGAAGTGGAGCGATCAAGCAAAGGAGGAATGAGATAGATGGTAACCCGGAGCTTCCGAGAAGAGTATGTAAAAATTCTTCGGGATTACCTGAGTGCTCAAGAGGAGGACCAGCTTTATGGAGCCCAGCAGTTGGGCAAATGGATGCTTTCTCAAGATATTTCACCAGAAGAAATAACTGATTTGCACGCGCAAGCGCTTGAGCAGCTCGGGGAAGTGCCAGAGTTTGTGCGCTCCTCCTTCTCCATTTTGACAGAGGTCATGATTGAATATGGGAACGAGCACCGATCCGTGAATAGCTGGCGCAATCGCCATCAGCAAATGGAATCAGAAATAGCCGTGGCGAAAGCGATGCAGCAATCACTTTTGCCAAGTGAGGTTCCAGTCTATTCAGAACTGGAGATTGGCGTAGTGAGTATTGCTGCGAAACAAATCTCGGGCGACTATTACGACTTCATTGAGCAAAGTGAAGGGCGTTTTGGTGTCGCCATAGCAGACATTACCGGAAAAGGAATGCCTGCTGCGATGTGTATGTCGATGGTGAAATATGGGCTAGACAGCCTTGGACAAATGGAGCTGGGTCCCGATGAAATGCTGCACCATTTAAACCGGATCGTGGGAAGAAACATTGATCCGAGCATGTTTGTGACGATGATGTTTGGCAGTTACGACTCGAAGAAGCACTGTTTCCGTTATGCCATGGCAGGACACGAGCCAGGATTTTTGTATCGGTCGGCCGAAGGAAAGTTTTACGATCTTGAAGGACGAGGGAACGCACTCGGTTTATGCCCAAACAGTGAATACGAGGTTCAGGAGATTTGTTTAGAAATAAATGATGTTCTGATTCTTCTGACGGATGGTGTAACAGAATGCAAAAATAACCGATATTATTTGCAAAGGGAAGAGCTTGTACACCATTTGCAAAAAGAGGTTGGCGAATCTGCCCAAAAGATGGCAAACGGCCTGTACAATAGACTGCTTCTGCTCTCCCAGTTTAACCTGCTGGATGATTACACCATGATTGTACTTCGAAGAACTTAAGCAACGTACGGGGGGAGACGCAGATGGACCTGCTAATTCAGACAACGAGCCTTGAAACTGAGCACCGAGTGGTCCTTGGTGGAGATATTGATGCTTTTACAGCACCGAAAGTAAAGGAAACACTCATGTCACTCGTCACCAAGCCGGACATCAATCACATTACGGTTGATTTGGAAGCAGTAGAATACATGGACAGTACCGGAATCGGAATTTTCATCGGGATTATGAAAGAGTGCTTCCAAAGAAATAGAACATTTGAGGTGCACAAAATGTCTCCGCGTGTGGAAAGGCTATTTCGCATCACTGGCTTATACGATCATATTGCCATCCGCAAAGGAGAGAGCGAGTAATGGGTCCAAATCGACCTCAGGCAGACGTGATTCAATTGACTCTGCCAAGTAAGGCGGAGTATTTGGGAGTTGTACGTCTGACTGTATCCGGTATAGCCAACCGTATGGGCTTTTCTTATGAAGAGATTGAGGATATCAAGCTTGCCGTCGGAGAAGCATGCACGAATGTAGTAAGACATGCATACAAGGAAACAGAGAATCCTGGCTCCATTCATATCCAATGCCACGTTTATGAGGATCGGTTGATGATCGAGGTAAGCGATCAGGGCGTTGGATTTTCGAATGAGCTCATTGCTGAGCAACTGACGCCGATTTATGCAGGGAAAAGCCTTGAGGATTT
Organism: Brevibacillus sp. HB2.2; assembly: GCF_013284275.1. Taxonomy (NCBI): domain Bacteria; kingdom Bacillati; phylum Bacillota; class Bacilli; order Caryophanales; family Paenibacillaceae; genus Brevibacillus; species Brevibacillus sp. HB2.2. The sequence goes on along the minus strand of NZ_JABSUV010000060.1, from coordinate 21,585 downwards.
GGATGAGGGCGGGCTTGGGCTCTATCTCATTCACACGCTTATGGATGAGGTGGAGACTCGCTCTGAATCAGGAGTAGTAGTCTCCATGACCAAGTATGTTCGGCAGGATGGGGTGGCTGGCAATGACTGGACAATCTCGGAAGCAGAAATATAGTCCAGAGGAGTTGAAGGAGCTCATCCACCTGTATGGTGAAACAAAAGATCCTACGATACAGGAACAACTGGTGAGGGCCTATACTCCTCTTGTGGAATCGTTAGCGAAGAAGTTTGTTCGCGGACAAGTCATGTATGAAGACCTCGTGCAAGTCGGATTAATCGGCCTGCTTGCTTCCTTTCGTCGGTTCGACCCTAGCTTTGAACGGACATTTGAGAGCTTTGCGATACCGACTATCGTGGGGGAGATTAAGCGCTATATTCGGGACAAGACATGGAGTGTCTATGTTCCGCGCAGGGTAAAGGAACTGAGTCCCAAGATCAAACGAGTGGTCGACGAGCTTACGATCAAGCTACAGCGTTCTCCCCAAATTGCGGACATTGCCAACAGCCTCGGCGTTTCAGAGGAAGCGATTCTAGAGACATTGGAGATGGGGCGCAGCTATCATTCTCTCTCTATGGACAGTGAGCTGGAAGCGGATCTGGACGGCAACACCATTTCTTTACTCGACCTAGTAGGGACGACGGAAGAAGGGTACGGAGCAGTCGAGCAGAATCTGATGCTGGAGCGGGCCCTGCAAATTTTGGATCACCGTGAAAAAGAAATCATTCAATTAACTTTTTATCAAAATTTGAGTCAGAAGCAAGCGGGGGACATCATGGGGATGTCGCAGATGCATATATCCCGCCTTCAGCGCAGGGCGTTGGGCAAGCTGAGAGAAGCATTGAGAGTGGAACAGCTGGAAACCGCGACGTAGAGGGGCCAAATGGCTCCTCTTTTTTCTTTCCTTTTTCCAGTCCTTGTTAGCAAATGTGGTACAATAAACGACGAAGAATGAGCGCAGGAGGACAGGTATGGAGCTTACGTTGATGATCCAGACAATCGCCCAAGATACGGGTGTCAAACCTCACCAGGTGGAGCGCACGGTTGCCCTCCTGGATGAAGGAAACACGGTTCCTTTTATTGCCCGCTACCGCAAAGAAATGACGGGGCAGCTAGATGAAACACAAATTCGAGCGATTGAGGAACGCGTTCGCTATTTACGCAACCTGTCAGTGCGGAAGGAAGAAGTCGTTCGGCTCATCGATGAGCAAGGCAAGCTGACGGACGAGCTGCGCGCAGCTATTGAGCGTGCGACAAAGCTGCAAGAGGTAGAGGACTTGTACCGCCCTTACCGCCAAAAACGCCGCACGCGTGCAACCATGGCTAAGGAGAAGGGACTAGAGCCACTTGCCAACTACCTCATGAGCTTACCGAAAACCGGGAATCCGGAAGAAGAAGCAAAACCATATATCAACCCGGAAAAAGGCGTCGAGACAACTGAGCAAGCTCTGCAAGGAGCAATGGACATCGTGGCGGAACTTCTGTCTGATGACCCGGAAATTCGCCAGTGGGTTCGTCAACGCTCCGTGCAAAAGGGATTGCTTTTGACTGAGCAAAAAGCCGAAGAAGCAGACGAGAAAAATGTATACCAAATGTATTACGCATATAGTGAGCCTCTGAAAAAGGTCGTTCCCCATCGGGTACTGGCTATTAATCGGGGAGAAAACGAAGGCATTTTGAAGGTTTCCATTGAAGCGCCTGTCGCAGAGATTTTGGCTTGGATGCAAAAACGCACCATTCCGCGTGATACAGTTGCCCGCGATTTGCTGACAGTGACAGTCGAGGACGCGTATAAGCGCCTGATCGCCCCTTCTATTGAACGAGAGGTGCGCGCCGAGCTGACAGAGGCAGCCGAGGAACGTGCTATTCACATCTTTGCAGAAAACCTGCGCAATTTACTGCTCCAACCGCCTGTAAAAGGCAAAGTCGTCCTTGGGGTAGATCCGGCGTTTCGGACAGGCTGTAAGCTCGCTGTTGTAGACGAAACCGGGAAACTGCTCGAGGTTGCCGTCGTTTATCCGACTCCTCCGGCCAATAAAGTGGCAGAAGCCACAGTGAAAGTGAAGCAGATGATCGAAACCTATGGGGTTACGGTTGTCGCGATTGGGAACGGTACTGCTTCGCGCGAGACAGAACAGTTCATTGCCACGCTACTGAAAGAGCTGAAACGAGAGGTAATGTACATCATCGTGAACGAGGCAGGAGCATCCGTGTATTCTGCATCGGCCTTGGCCAAGGAAGAATTCCCGGACCTGGATGTAGCAGAGCGAAGTGCGGCATCGATCGCACGACGTTTGCAAGACCCGCTCGCTGAGTTGGTCAAAATCGATCCAAAGTCCGTCGGAGTTGGTCAGTACCAGCACGATGTTTCCCAATCGAGACTGGCAGACAGTCTGCAGTTTGTGGTTGAGTCTGCCGTAAACCATGTCGGGGTAGATGTGAATACGGCTTCTCCTTCTCTCTTGCAGTATGTATCAGGGATCAGCCGTCAAGTGGCGGGGAATATCGTGAAAAAACGGGAAGAGATCGGGATGTTCACGGAGCGCTCTCAGCTTAAGGCGGTTCCTCGCTTGGGCGCCAAAACGTACGAGCAGTGTATCGGATTTCTGCGCGTGATGGATGGAGCGAATCCACTGGATAAAACACCGATTCACCCGGAATCGTACGAGGCGACTCACCAGCTACTGTCGATGTTGGGCATTAGCGCTCAGGAGATCGGCAGTGAGAACTGCAAGGAACGCGTACAGTCTTTAGATGTAAAAGAGACTGCTGCGAAGCTCGGGATTGGCGAGCCTACGCTGCAAGACATTGTAGACAGTCTCTTGCGTCCTGGTCGAGATCCGCGAGACGAGCTGCCAAAACCACTCTTGCGAAGTGATGTCCTCCAGCTCTCTGATCTGAGTGTGGGCATGAAGCTGCAAGGTACTGTGCGCAACGTGGTTGACTTTGGAGCGTTTGTGGATATCGGTCTGAAAAACGACGGACTTGTGCACATTTCCCGTTTGAAGAAGGGTTTTGTGAAGCATCCGCTTGAAGTGGTGACTGTTGGCGATATCGTAGATGTATGGGTAGTAGAAATTGACGAAAAACGTCAGCGTGTAGGGATGACCATGATCGCTCCAACAGAAGGATAAGAAAGAACTAAAAGGCGGCCTCCTGTCAGTCAGGGCGGCCGCCATTTTTTTCTAAATATAAAAACCAGCAACTGTTGAGCACACGGATTTGGCGAACGTCCTTCCCATTAAAGGCACGTTGCAACTGCCTGCGCATCCATTGTGGCATGAAAGTACCTCCTGGAGAGATTCGTCTATAGGCAATGTATGCGCCAAGACGAGCAGGAGGTGCCTAGAATTTTCATTTACGCTTCTTCTTCGTGTAAATACTCCAATTGGGCTTGCAAGGCACGAATCTCTGTTAATAAAGAGATGAGCGGATACTCGGTTTCTTGTAAGGCAGCGAAACGGCGCTCCAGACCACTGACGTACGCCAAACCATCCACGATTGAAAGCTCGTTTCCTAACCGTTCCACATCTGCACAGTCTGCCAGAACCGTAGGTAATTCTGGACGCTCTGTGATCGTCAATTTGTCAATTTCCTTGTAAAGTCGTTTCAATAGAGCGATTAATTGGTACATATGCGTTTCGGGCAACGAGACAAACTGTAGTCCGTCACTGGACTGCAACAACAAATAGCGCATGAGCTCCTCCACCATTCTGTCTAAATGACCGTTTATTTGCACTCAGTGTAGCCTATCTGTCTGGAACTTTTCAACTGGAACTGCTATGGTGAAAAGAAGGAAGCGGAGGAGATGAGATGACCGATACGGAACTGCAAATGCTGGTAGAGCAAATATCCAGCGAATTTTTTGCCAAGCCCTTTCGCCATCAGGCCCGCTTTAACAGCAGATTGCGCACGACTGGCGGAAGGTACTTGCTGCGCTCGCATGACATTGAATTGAACCCGAAGCATTTGCAGGAGCATGGGGTAGAGGAATTGATTGCGATCATTAAGCATGAGCTTTGCCATTATCATTTGCACATAGAAAAGAGAGGGTATCGTCACGCTGATCCGGATTTTCAACTGCTTCTGCGTCACGTGGGGGGAAGCCGATACTGTCAACAGGTAGGAAGTGGCCGGACGACCCTGCCTTATCGCTACGAGTTGGTTTGCAAGGAATGTGGCATGAGCTATAAACGCAAACGAAAGATGAATCCGAGCCGCTATCGTTGCGGGCGTTGCAAAGGAAAGCTGCTGTTGCGTGAGCTAACGATGTGAATAGCCAGAGGCGTTGGCTTTCTTGCGCGTCTTTTGACAGCAGGGGTATAATGAACAGACGAAAAATGTTTTCCGCTAAGAAAAGGAGCGTTTGAAGTGGCACACGACGAATTTTCCCTGATCCGGCAATGGACGAGTCGTTCTGCGGGGCAGGAAGGGAACGGTTTGACCGTCGGGATAGGGGATGATGCCGCTGTCTTCTCCCCACCGCCAGAAATGGAAGTCGTGGCCTGCTGCGATGCGATGGTGGAGACGGTTCATTTTTTGAAGAAAACGATGAATCCTAGTGATATCGGATATAAGGCTGTTATCAGCAATGTGAGCGATGTAGCAGCGATGGGCGGGGTTGCCCGGTATGCGCTTGTCAGTATCGCGGTAAGTCCGCAATGGACGCCTGACGAATGCCAGCAAATCTATGAAGGTATTTACGAGGCTTGTCAGGCATATGGAGTTCGTGTCATTGGTGGCGATACCGTTTCTGCGCCTGATGCCCTACACCTTAGTGTTACCGTACTGGGTGAGGTAGAAAAAGGGCGCGCCATTCGCCGCTCACAAGCAAAGCCTGGACAGCTTGTTTTTGTTACAGGGCATGTCGGAACTTCCGCAGCAGGACTACATCTTCTCCTGCAAGGCGAGACTGCTGAAAAAGGCGTCTCTGCATCTTGGGAGACATTGATGGATGCCCATCAGCGTCCCGTTGCCCAAATAAAGGCGGGCAGACTGCTGCTGGAATCAGGGGCATGCAGTGCGCTGAATGATGTAAGTGATGGACTTGCCTCAGAGCTGTGGGAGATTGCTGAAGCCAGTGGCGTATCGATTTTGGTTGATGCTGCAACGGTACCGATCCATGACGAAGTTCGGGAGTATGCACGGCACGTAGAGAAAGATCCGCTGGAATGGGCTTTTTATGGCGGTGAAGATTATCAATTGGTCGGAACGCTTGCGAAAAGTCACTACGAAGCCGTAAGCAAGCAATTTGCAGCTAGTGGTGTACCGTTTACTGTCATCGGTGAGGTGGTAGAAAAAAGGCATGAACCAGAATTGATGCTTCAGCGCGATGATCAACAGCTCCCGTTGCCCAAAGCGGGATTCAACCATTTTAGGAGTGGATGAAAGAGATGAGCTATACATGGAGGCTCACGGGAGCGCAGGAGACGCAGCGCTTTGCCGAGCAACTGGCAAGTCTGCTTGAACCAGGTGACTTCCTCGCGATGGAGGGAGATCTGGGAGCGGGCAAGACGACTTTTACCCAGGGGTTGGCCAAAGGACTAGGAGTCCGACAAGTAGTGAACAGTCCGACCTTTACTATCATAAAAGAATATCAGGGGCGCTTGCCGCTTTATCATATGGATGTCTACCGGGTAGGCGATGATCCAGACTCTCTTGGTCTGGACGATTACTTTTTTGGCGAAGGTGTCTGTGTCGTAGAGTGGGCCTCTTTGATCGAGGATGTCCTGCCGACAGATCGGATGACCGTCTTCCTGCGTAGAGAAGGAGAGGAACAGCGAATGATCGAGCTGGTTCCTCAAGGGAATCGTTATGTGAAATTGTGTGAGGAGTTTGATTTTGATGCGCGTACTGGCGATTGATACATCGAATCTGGTGCTAAGTGTAGCTGTGGTAGAGGAAGAGCGAGTCTTGGCCGAAATGACGACGAACCAGCAAAAAAACCATTCCGTGCGTCTGATGGATTGCGTCAGTGAACTGCTCGATGCAACAGGAACAGCGCCAGAGGAACTCAGCGGCTTCGGGGTGGCAAACGGACCGGGCTCCTACACGGGCGTGAGAATCGGCGTAGCTTCTGCGAAGAGCATGGCTTGGTCACTGAATGTGCCGGTTATCGGTGTATCCAGTCTGGAGGTAATCGCCATGAATGCCACAGGCTTCTCTGGATTGATTGTCCCGCTGTTCGATGCGCGCAGAGGTCAAGTGTATACCGGCTGTTATCGTTCCGAAGGCATGGAGGCGGTACGGGCGCAGTCCACAGAACAAATCATCCTGCTGCGAGAATGGCTGCCACTGTTGCGAGACCTGGCGCAAGGAGAGCCGATCTTGTTCTTGGGTGAAGATGTCAGGCTACATCGGGAGACGATTGTACAAGAGCTCGGGGATCAGGCGCAATTTGCTTCTCCAGCGTTCAATCACCCGCGTGCTGCCCATATCGGCTATGTGGCACTGCGCAAGCTTCAAGACGGCGGAAATGCGCATGAACTAGTTCCGGAGTATTTGCAACTGGCAGAAGCAGAAGCGAAGTGGCTTGCCCAAAAGCAGGCGGGGGCCGTAAAGGAGTAAAAGCATGAGTCAACCAATCGATTTGGAATATCGTTATATGACGATGCAGGACGTTGGGGCTGTGGCAGAGCTGGAGCGCTTGGCTTTTACAACTCCATGGCCGCATGATGCATTTGTCAACGAGCTGACGAGAAATCCAAATGCACGCTATGTAGTCGTCGCTCACCAAAATAGAATTATCGCTTACTGCGGCATGTGGATCGTGATCGATGAGGCACATATTACAAATATCGCCGTCCATCCACTCTATCGTGGAAAAAAGGTTGGATTGGCGCTGATGATCAAAATGATGGGTGTTGCCAAGCTGCAGGGTGCCCATAGCATGACGCTGGAAGTTCGACCTTCGAACACAGTCGCGCGGAACATGTATATCAAGCTCGGCTTTAAAGAGCATGGGCGACGCAAGAGATATTATTCGGATAACAATGAGGACGCAATCATTATGTGGGTGACATTGTAATGAACAAGACGTATACGTCGCGCTACGAGAAGCGCATACAGCAAAAATACGAAGCACACAAGGAATCAGGTGCTCCTACTTATATTTTAGGAATTGAAACAAGCTGCGACGAGACATCTGCTGCTGTCATTCTTGATGGCCGAGAGGTTCTGTCGAACGTCATCGCTTCCCAAGCCGATATCCATAAAAGGTTTGGCGGAGTCGTGCCCGAGGTGGCTTCTCGCAGACATGTAGAGAATATTACGCTTACCATCGAAGAGGCTCTGACCGAGGCTGGGAAAACGTTGGATGACATCCAGGCAATTGCGGTGACGTACGGGCCTGGACTTGTCGGAGCCCTGTTAGTTGGCGTGGCAGCAGCAAAAGCCATTTCCATGGCCAGAGGCATCCCGTTAATTGGAGTCCATCATATCGCGGGTCATATTTATGCGAATCGTCTGGTGCAAGAAATGGAGTTTCCGCTGATCGCACTCGTCGTATCGGGCGGGCATACGGAGCTTGTCTGGATGAAGGAGCATGGTCAGTTCGAGATTTTGGGGGAAACGCGCGACGACGCTGCAGGGGAAGCCTACGACAAAGTAGCACGAGCGCTAAATATGCCATATCCAGGCGGACCTCATATTGATCGCCTCGCGCATGAAGGGGAGGCAAATGTACCGCTCCCTCGTTCATGGCTGGAGCCAGATTCCTACGACTTCAGCTTCAGTGGCTTGAAATCAGCTGTGCTCAATACCTTGCACAATGCAGCACAGCGAGGAGAAACGATCGAACCGGCGAATCTGGCGGCGAGCTTCCAAGACTCTGTAACAGAAGTGCTCGTAGAAAAGACGATTCGGGCAGCCCGTTCGCATGGAGCGAAGCAGGTATTGCTGGCTGGGGGCGTTGCGGCGAATCGCGGATTGCGTGAGCGGTTGCAGGCAAGGTGCGAGACAGAAGGAATTCCTCTTGTGATTCCCCCGTTCTCGCTATGCACAGACAACGCTGCGATGATTGGGGCAGCAGGTTTTATCAAGTATGAAAAAGGACAGTTTGAGGGGCTTGATTTGAACGGAGTCCCAAGCCTGTCGCTTTCAGAGCAATAGAGTGAATGGATGAAAAGCATCTCTGAGGTTGAATCGGAGATGCTTTTTTGTTTGTTTAAACGAGCGGCTGTCGGTGGGGGGAAGAAGCGCATTTCCAGTCTACGCTTCGGCCTATTCCCATAAGAATTTGACTGTCCGCCGATTTATCCACATCATAGGATAACTTTCTGGATTGTTCACATGTACTCCTGTGAATACTGGTGATAACACGAGAAAATGACCGGGAAAACCGCATATACTCTGTGGATTGTTCTGTGGAAAATGTGGATAAAAAAGTCGAGTTATCAACAGGAGGGAGTCTCGTGAGAAAGAAACTCGCGCTGATTTGCTTGTCGTTCCTGATATTGTTTCTAGCTACAAATATAGGAAAAACATTGGTAGCAAAGGAAAAACAGCAGGTCATCATGCTGTTTGTGGAGGGGATGTCGTTTCATGATCTGGAGCAGCTCAAAAAGTTATCTACTGTGGATAAATGGTTGGATGGCGCAGGAGCTGGGGCTCTGTCCATAAGAACACCCGGAACGCGTACGACCGCAAACGGCTACCTGCTCATGGGGAGCGGCGGTCAAGCGCTTTACTCTGAAAAGAGCGGGACAGGCTATCATCCGTTTGAGGCGCTCTCGTCCAGAGAAACAGCCGGTGAAAGGGCGCAAGAGCTAGGCGGTGATGAAGCGCAGGAGGTGGCGCGTTCCTCTATCATTTTTCCGGGTATTTTCCGGCTCTTGGCAGATAATCGGGAGAAACCATATTCTGCGCAAATCGGGCTTCTTGGGACCGTGCTTGCTGCAAACAACATTCAGGTCGCTTTATACGGAAACGGTGACTTTGAGGATATCCGACAGAGACATGCCGTTCTGTTTGCGATGGATCAGCAAGGAAGGGTTCCGACAGGGGACATTTCGGCAAAAAGCATGCAGCTCCTTCGTGGCTATCCGTACGGGATCAAGACAAACTACACGTACCTGCTTGAGAAAATCCACAGCGAACATCAAGCGGGCTTGATTATTGCTCAGCTCTCAGATTTAAACCGGTTATACCAGTTGAGTGCGGATATGGACCAAGGCCAGTTTACCCAGCAGTATCAGCGCGCTTTACGTGACTTGTCCTTTTTCCTTGACCAACTCCTTGAGAAACGTAAACCACATCAACGCATTGTATTGGCATCACCAGCCGTTAATCATGTGGCGACAAAAGAAAAGACTCTCTTAACTCCCGTGTTCATTTGGGGAGAGAAAGCGAATGGAGTTTTGACCTCCGCTACCACGAGGCAGTCGGGATTAGTCAGTGGACTCGATATGGTGCCAACTATACTGTCTTGGCTGGACGTACCCGTACCAAAAGGGTTGGCTGGTCATGTCATACGTATCGAAAAAGGGAATGGTCTCACTGCCCTTCAGAATCAGGTAGGCAAGATTCATCATACATATGCGACAAGGCCAGCAGTGCTCTACACCTACGTCATGCTACAGATTGTCATTGTAGGGTGTGCGGTTGTCCTTTGGTGGTTTGGGAGGAAGAGAGAAGGGTCAGGACTTTTGCGGCTTCGTAGAGGAATACGACTTGCGCTGCTGGCTTTATTATGGTTTCCCGCATTGCTTTTGGCGGAGAGCCTGCTCGACTGGCAGGTTTCCGGCGCGATTGTCTTGGGAGGGCTCATCATGACTGCCTTGATCGCAGCTTTTTGGCAGGAAACCCACGCTCTCCAGCGAATCGTGATGACAGTTAGCGGAGTGACGACAGCCATTCTGCTGCTGGACGGATGGACTGGTGCTCATTTGATGCGGCAATCGTACCTCGGGTATGATCCGGTAATCGGAGCGAGGTTTTACGGGCTAGGAAATGAATACGAAGGGGTCCTGATCGGCAGCACGATCATGCTTGTGGCTTCGCTATACGAGAGAATGACCGGAGGACAAAAGGAGCTACGTCGGGAACAGAAGTGGTTGCCTGCTGTCTCCGCAGCCATATACAGTGTCGTGCTTTATTACATAGTGGCACCGAGCCTAGGAACGGACGCAGGCGGTTTTCTTGCCGGGCTGATCGGATTTACCGTGGCATTGTCACGGCTTGAGGGCTGGCGAATTGGCAAAAAAGGCCTCCTGCTGTTGGCAGGCGGCCTGGTTATGGGTGTATGCGGTTTGATGGCGATCAGTCTCATGTCAGATCAACCCTTGACTCATGTCGGACGTCTTTCCGAGCAGATTGTACATGGGGAATGGTCCGAGGTAGGGCAGATGATTGAACGCAAGCTGGCGATGAATCTCCGCTTGATTCGCGTTTCCATTTGGAGCAAAGCATTTGTCGTCTCCCTGATTGCTCTAGGCGTTCTCACCTTGAAAAACGATCGCTTTTTGCACCATCTGGCGAAGGACACGCCATACTTGGTTAAAGGCTTTGCTGGTGTCATTGTGGGTGCACTGGCTGGGCTGTTTCTCAATGACTCAGGCATCGTCACAGCAGCTACCTGCATTACCTTTCTGGTGGTTCCTGCCCTCTATGCCGCCTTGGAGGAGCCTGCACAAGAGCGCTGTTCTACGTGAAGACGGGACTACTCTTCTGATAGCGCGCTCCACTCGTCATACAACTGCTCCAATTCTTCTTTGGCAGCATGGATTTGATCGTTTCGTTCTTTTGCCTGTACATGATCACTATAAATTTCCGGGAGACAGAGCTCTTCTTCCCATTTGACAATGTCAGCCTCTCGTTTTTGGATCGTGACCTCAATCTCTTCCAACCGGCGCTGACGTTGACGCTCGCGACGTTTTGCTTCCTTATCCAGCTCATAAGATGATTTCTCAGGCTGTGCCGCTGCGGTACCGCCTTGTTTTTTTGCGGGCAACGCTGCTTGTTCGGCTGCGAGCTCTTCCAATTCCTGCTTTTTCTCCACGAAGTAATCATAGTTACCCAAATAGCTGGTCACGCCATCACCTGTCAGCTCTAGGACGCGGGTGGCAATCTTGTTTAAGAAGTAACGGTCATGGGAGACGAACAGGATCGTACCCGGATAATCGTAGAGGGCATTCTCGAGCACTTCCTTGCTGAAAATATCCAAATGGTTCGTCGGCTCGTCGAAGATCAGGAGGTTTGCTTGCTTCAGCATGAGCTTTGCCAGAGAGACACGTGCACGCTCTCCACCAGACAGGTCGCTGATCTTCTTTTGTACATCATCACCGCTAAACAAAAAGTTGCCGAGCAGGGTACGGACTTCCTTTTCCAACATATTCGGATATTCATCCCAAATTTCGCCGAGCACTGTATTCCGTTCGTTCAGGTTACGATGCTCCTGGTCGTAGTACCCAATCGTTACATTGCTCCCGAAATGAATATCGCCGCGTAGCTTAGGCAACTGTTCCACGATCGTTTTTAACAGTGTCGATTTCCCGATACCATTGGGACCGACCAAGGCCACACGCTCTTCGCGCTCGATTTCAAACGTTAGACCCTGAGAAAGGACAGCATCCGGGTAACCAATCGCGACGTTGTTTGCTTTCATCACAATAGTACCGCTCATTTTCGCTACATCAAAAGAGAAGTGGACGGATTTGTTGTTCATGATTGGCTTGTCCAATCGGTCTATCTTTTCCAATGTCTTCCGTCGGCTTTGCGCTCGTTTGGTCGTCGTAGCTCGAGCAATGTTTCGCGCGATGAAATCCTCCAGCTTGGCGATCTCTTCCTGTTGCTTTTCGAATCGCTTCAAATCCTGTTCGAGACGAGCCGCCTTTTCATCGAGGAAGCGGCTGTAGTTACCGACATAGCGGGTAGCGCGTGTCCGTTCGATTTCATATACCACGGTCACGAGCTTGTCCAGAAAGTAACGGTCATGGGAAACTACGAGAATGGCACCCTGGTAGTTTTGCAAATACGTCTCCAGCCAAGTCAATGTCTCGATGTCCAGGTAGTTCGTCGGCTCATCCAGCAGGAGAATGGTAGGGGATTGGAGCAACAGCTTGGCTAATGCCAGACGAGTCTTTTGGCCGCCGCTCAATGTGCGGATCGGCGTCGTGTAATCGAAGTCAGCAAAGCGCAGACCGTGCAAGACCCCACGAATCGCCCCCTCGTAGCTGTATCCGCCTTTTTCCTTAAAGGCCTCCGAGCGGTGGGAGTAATTTTCTAACAGTTGCTGGTAACGCTTCTCATCAGCGAGAATAGCGGGATCGCCCATTTTGGCTTCGAGCTCACGAAGCTCCAGCTCTTCCTTTTGTAGATGGGAAAAAACACTCAACAACTCATCCCAAATCGATCGTTCTGATTCAAGGCCGCTGTTTTGTGCCAAATACCCGAGTGTAACATCCTTTGGAATGCGGATAATTCCTTTGTCGTAGCTTAACTCGCCGGCGAGGATCTTCATTAGAGTCGATTTGCCTGCACCGTTTACGCCAACCAGACCAACCCTTTCCCCGGTTTGAATTTGCAGGGAGATGTCTTGTAGAATGGTTTCGATACCATATGTTTTTTCTATATGTTCAGCTTGTAGCAAAATCATCGGATTCACCTCTTTATATACTAATGCCAGTGTAGCCTAGAGAGAGCGCATGGGACAAGCCTCGTGGGAATGTCCCATGCACGATACGAAAGAGGGAAGAGGTTGTCATGGACCAAAAAACGAATAAAAAACAGCTGCGAAGCCATATTTTGGAGAGGCGCAAGTCCATGTCTGCAAAGGAACGGGAGCAGCTTTCCAGAGAGGTATGCGATCATTTGCTGTCTCATGAAAGGCTGGCTGATGCCAAAGCAATTATGGCTTTCCATCCTTTTGGCGATGAACTGGATATTCTGCCCTTTCTACATGAGGCAAAAAAGCGAGGCCAAGACATATGGCTGCCGCTCACAAACGTTGCCGAGAGACGTCTCATTCCCTATCGGTATACAGGAACGGACATGCTAAAGCATGGAGTCTACGGGATTTGGGAGCCAGATCCTGCCCTGGCAGAGGAAGCGGACGTATCACACCTGGATGCGATCATTGTTCCCGGCGTTGCTTTTGACAGCAAGGGCGGACGTATGGGATATGGTGGTGGTTATTATGATCGCTTTCTGGCAACGCTGAAAAAGCTCCCGTTCTTGGTTGGAGTTGGCTTCTCTATTCAGGTTGTGGAGCATGTACCCTTAGAGTCTCATGATGTTTTGCTAGATGCAGTTGTCACCGAAAAAGGTCTTCTGCATTTTTGAATGTTTTGTGTCAGTAGCTTTTACATGCCTTCTTCTGTCGCGAATGGTGCTATCCGCTAAGGAAAAACGACGAGACGTTTTTTACAGAAAAGTGTACAATACTATCGAATGAGAAACCGGAGGAATGTATCGTGAGCAAATGGAAGGTAGGCGTTATTTCTGCAAGTGATTCGATTGCCAGAGGAGATCGTGTGGACGATCGTATGCCAATCGTTCGTCATCTGACAAGGGAATGGCTTCAAGTAGATGTCGCTGTATACCGTGCCGTTAGTGATGATATGGAAGATTTGCAAGAACATATGATTGAGCTCGTAGACCGCGAAAAATGCGATCTGTTGATTGTTACTGGAGGAACGGGACTTAGCCCGCGTGACGTTACGCCAGAAGTGACAGCGTGGGTCATTGACAGACCAGTCCCAGGCTTAGCTGAAGAAATGCGCCGTGCTGGTTTGAAGCAATCCCGCCGAGCGATGCTGACCCGTGCAGTTGCGGGAACGAGGGGGAATTCGTTGATTATCAACCTCCCTGGCAATCCGAAAGGCGTAGAAATCTGTTTCAATGCGATTGGCGATATGCTGTCCGACGCTTTGCACATTTTGCAAGGAACGGGAGAAGCAAACGAAGATTGGGGAGGATTGCATTGGTAGAAAAACCTCAAATGCGGGAAGTGCCAGTGCGTGAAGCGATCGGCATGATGCTTCCTCACGATATGACGCAAATTTTGCCTGGAGAATTCAAAGGACGCTTGTTCAAAAAAGGACATGTTGTCACCGAGGCTGATATTGAGCCACTGTTGTCCATTGGCAAAGAGCATATTTACGTGCTGGAGATGCCAGAAGGCTACATCCATGAGGAAGAAGCGGGCATTCGTATCGCGAAGGCTGTTTCCGGACCAGGCTTGACCTTGACGCCTCCTTATGAGGGCAAAGTATCGATGAAGGCTTCAAGAACAGGTTTAGCCAAAATCAACGAGGAAGCTGTCCATGCGTTGAACAAGCTCGAAGGAATTGCGTTTTCCACGATTTATGGTGATCAGGTCGTGCATCCGGGGCATACATTGGCGGCTACGAGAATCATCCCGTTAATTATGGAAGAGTCTCGAATCATCGAGCTGGAGCAACTGGCCAAACAGTTTGACGAACCGATTGTACAAGTAAAAACGTTTCAGGATAAAAGAGTGGGACTTGTTACGACAGGGGGAGAAGTTTTCTCTGGCAGGATTGCAGACAAGTTCGGTCCTGTGATTCGAAACAAGGTGGAAGCTCTTGGCTCTACTGTCGTAGACCAGCGTTTTGCGCCAGATGACAAGGAAGCGATCGAACAGCAGATTCAATCGTTCCTCGATGAAGGGGTCGATCTGATCCTGGTCACGGGGGGCATGTCTGTCGATCCAGATGACCGCACGCCTGGAGCGATTGCAGGAGTAGGAGCTGAAGTAGTGCGCTACGGTACGCCGATGCTGCCGGGCTCCATGCTGATGGTTGCTTACAAAGGCGAAGTACCGATTCTCGGATTGCCGGGAGCGGTCATGCATGAAACGTTTACTTCTTTTGATGTATTTTTGCCTCGCATTTTAGCTGGGGAGCGAATTGTAGCTTCTGATATGACAAGACTCGGATATGGTGGTTTACGAAAGTGCTAGCTGGTTAGACTGGCAAATAACGAAAAGCAAACGACTTCACAAGAAAAAGGAGTGAACACGTATGAGCTCAATCGGGATTCCTGGATTAATCTTAATTTTAGTTTTAGCCTTGGTGCTTTTTGGTCCGAAAAAACTTCCAGAATTGGGGCGTGCGGTAGGTCATACTTTGAAAGAATTCAAAAATGCTACCCGCAGTCTGACGAGCGACGATGAAGACGACGATGAGGAGAAAAAGCGCAAGGAGCTAGCTTCCAAAGAAGTGTCTGTTGCCAAAACAACGCCGGTTGTCGCTGACAAGGAAGCAGCGGAGCGGGAGAGAATTGAACGCGAAGTTCGTGAAAAAATGGAACGCGAGGTTCGTGAAAAAATAGAACGTGAACGCTTGGAAAAAGAAATCCGCGAAAAGCTGGAGCAAGAGCGCCTGCAATTGGAAAAAGAGCAGAAGAACGCGTAACAGGTAAGGTTGGTGGTTACCATGAAGGATCAGGAAATGACATTGGTAGAACACCTGACGGAACTTCGCAAGCGCATCATATGGGTGCTGGCCGTGTTTATTGTCGCATTGATCGTCGGTTTTTTCCTCGCCGGTCCACTTGTGGATTATTTAAAGCAAGAACCGATTGCGGATGGCGTGCCCATTGTCTCGTTGCATCCGTCAGACGCACTTCGTGTTTACATGCAGGTTGCCTTCCTAGTGGGTGCTGTCATTACACTGCCTGTAGCACTTTATCACGTTTGGCGTTTTGTTTCGCCAGGGCTGGAAGAACAGGAAAAGCGCGGGACACTTTACTTCATCCCGGCGGCTTGTTTTTTGTTTATCATTGGTGTCTTGTTTGGGTACTACGTCGTTTTTCCGATGGTCATGCAGTTTATGACCGGTATTACAGCATCGATGGGCGCAGACCCGAACTACGGAATCGCGCAATACTTTGGCTTCATGTTTAATATGGTCATTCCGTTCGGGATCCTGTTCCAACTGCCGATTATCGTTATGTTTCTGACGAGACTGCGAATCCTTAATCCAATGAGACTGGCAAAGGCACGACGCTACGCTTACTTTGCATTGGCTGTCGTCGGGATTACCTTGACGCCTCCAGAGATTGTCAGTGATATTCTCGTGACCATCCCTTTGCTGCTTTTGTACGAGCTGAGCATTTGGCTATCCCGGATTGTTTATCGCAAGCAATTAAAAGAACAAGAAGCGTGGGAACAAGAATACGGCGGTTTGGAAACAAACGAACCCGTTCAATAACGAGCATGAGAAAGGTCTTCTGTCCTGAGTGACAGAGGGCTTTTTTTGTATTCTGGCAGAAATCGGGAAATACTACGGACGTTATGATCCGGGAGGTGCTGAATATGTGGCTAATCGTATGTTTGGCGTTGCTTTTTTCTGGGAGTACTGCAAATGCCGCTGAATTGGGGGAGCCTATTGAACTTTTTGATACGGACAAGCAGCGCGTTGTGGCTAGCTTTGAAAATACAACAGGTTTTCAGGAGGAAGCCAAGCAGATTTTGCAAAGTGTGAGCGGGCGGGTCTTGGAGTTTAATCCATCCTTGGATTCCGCCATGATCGTAAAAATTCCACTAGTCCCTCCAAAGCCGATAAAGCTAAAATCCGCTAATCTCGATGCGATGATTGCAGAGATGTTTGTCATCATGCCCAAAAAAGGGGAGCGTCGTCCGTGGCTGATTCTGCATACGAAGGAATATGAAACGGTCGTTGTGGAGTTTATCGAAAAGGTTGACGACTTGAGGAAACAGGTGAAATTGCCGTAAAGTGGCACTTGCTTTTGCAAGAACAAGCCCGGTCGTCCATAAAAAGCGACGAGACCGGGCTTTTCGATTATTTCTTGGGAGTGAGGAAGGTTTGGGTGAAGTAGTCTGTATATACGCCCACTCCTAATTGGGTGAAGCCTTTTTCGAGTACGTTTTTGCGATGGCCTGGACTGTTCATCCAGCCCTCATGGACTTCGATGGCATCCGTATAGCCTGCTGCAATATTCTCTCCGGCCATGCTATAAGCGAGAGAGGCACTTTTCATGCGGTCAAATGGATTACTCCCAGTCGTCGCAGAGATGTGATCGAAGAAATTGTTACTCTCCATGTCCATGCTGTGTTTGCGTGCCACATCGGCAGCCTTTTCATTCCATTGAAGGGGCGGAAGCTTGTATCGGTAGCGGGCGACGTTGACCAGATCGAGGATTTGGCGCTCAGATGCAGCATTGACCTGTTCTCGTTCGCCAACTCGAAGTGGTGGGGGATCAAAATTGGGTGCCTGACCTTGATAGGTCCACTTCGTTTCGTAAAAACTGCCGCGCAACAGCATTTGCGTATCCATCATACGTACAGCAGTGACCTTGTTGCCATTCTGCTTGTCCAAGTAATAAATGTAGGGGGTGCCATCTTTCATGACGAGAGGGCGTTGCTGTTTTTGATTGGTTATTTGGATTTGTGCCCCCTGAAAAGAGAAAGAAACAATGTTTTGTACAGCCAATTGACGCTCAAGTGATTGCTGGCTGGTGCCGACTCCGATGTTTCCGAGCTTTGCTGTAGGAGCGAGTGAGTACACATCGACGACTTTGTCATTTGTGATGCCGACTTGAATGTATCGGGCAGGCTCGTGATTGTACACCCACCATTGATAGCCGAGACTGCTTGGCTCTTTGCGGGCAGGCTCACCTAACCGTTTGTGTACTTCCTCAGTAGACATGCCGAGAGCGATGTCAAAAATCGTGTTAGGCTTCTCCTCTCGAACGAGTGGTGCAGGTGGTTTGACGGTTGCGGGCTTTTGGGGAATCGTCAGAGAGGCAGGGACTGCATCGGGTGTATTCTGTTTTTCAGGCTGTCCAACGGAGAATACGGGAGGTTGACCGACCCAAGCGCTTTGGGAAGCTTCATCCCACCCGATAGGCTTGTTCAAGTGGCGACTGATCATGGACAGAGGTACATATAGCGTTCCTTCGTATTCGAGGGAAGCTGGTATTTCCTTGCCTTCCTCCATGTAGTACCCGGGCTTTTCGCTTGCGACGATTTCTCGGCCATCCCAATAGATAGAGGCCGGGTTAAGATTGACCCGTATAAAGGAAGTAGTATCCGAAGTGAAGAGACGGCTGATTCCGAAGACTCCCAGGGCAATTAAGCCAATCCAGAGCCATTTGTGCATGGAACAATTCCCTCCTTGGTGAGGTGCCTGATTCTATGTTTCATTTATATGAGCGTGTCCGAATACTAGAACCTTCTTGCTAGAGAATGCAATTTAATAGGAGGAAGAGTAGTCAAGCAGTTGCAAATGGAAAAAAGTGAGGGAAACTACTTGCAAAGTACATAGTGATTCATTATTATAGGAATTGGGTGTTAGCACTCATAACAGTCGAGTGCTAACAACAGAAATATTGTTTACCTACATTTTTTGAGGAGGGTGTTTTTAGTGCTTAAGCCATTGGGTGACCGTGTGGTAATCGAAGCTATCTCCAAAGACGAAACGACTGCAAGCGGTATCGTTTTGCCTGATTCTGCAAAGGAAAAACCGCAAGAAGGCCGCGTAATCGCAGTAGGTTCTGGCCGTGTTGCTGACAACGGTGAGCGCATCGCTTTGGAAGTAAAAGAAGGCGATAAAGTAATCTTCTCCAAATACGCTGGTACTGAAGTAAAGGTAGACAACAACGAATACCTCGTGCTGCGCGAATCCGATATCCTCGCGATCATCGGTTAAGGCTCTTAACATAGGAAGTCGAACGAATAAACACATAACAGGAGGTTGAGTTTAGATGGCTAAACAAGTCAAATTCTCTGAAGACGCTCGCCGCTCCATGCTGCGCGGTGTTGAAACTTTGGCAAATGCGGTTAAAGTAACCCTCGGTCCAAAAGGCCGTAACGTGGTTCTTGAGAAAAAATTCGGTTCTCCATTGATCACCAACGACGGTGTGACCATCGCGAAAGAAATCGAGCTGGAAGACGCTTACGAAAACATGGGTGCGCAACTGGTTAAAGAAGTTGCTACCAAAACCAACGACATCGCTGGTGACGGTACAACAACTGCAACTGTACTTGCTGCAGCTATGATCCGTGAAGGTCTGAAAAACGTAACTGCCGGCGCTAACCCAATGGTTATCCGTCGCGGTATGGAAAAAGCAGTTCGTGCAGCTGTAGAAGAAATCAAATCCATCGCGAAGCCGGTTGAGAACAAATCCTCTATCGCGCAAGTAGCTGCTATTTCCGCTGACGATCCAGAAGTAGGTAACCTGATCGCTGAAGCAATGGAAAAAGTGGGCAAAGATGGCGTAATCACTGTTGAAGAATCCAAAGGATTCGTAACAGAGCTGGAAGTAGTAGAAGGTATGCAATTTGACCGTGGCTACGCTTCCCCTTACATGATCACTGACACTGACAAGATGGAAGCGGTTCTGAACAACCCTTACATCCTGATCACTGACAAAAAAATCTCCAACATCCAGGAAGTTCTGCCTGTACTGGAGCAAGTTGTACAAAGCGGCAAACCACTCCTGATCATCGCTGAAGATGTTGAAGGCGAAGCGCTCGCTACTCTCGTAGTGAACAAATTGCGTGGTACCTTCACAGCTGTAGCGGTTAAAGCTCCTGGCTTTGGCGACCGCCGCAAAGCTATGCTGCAAGACATCGCTGCTCTGACTGGCGGCGAAGTAATCACAGAAGAGCTGGGTCTGGACCTGAAATCCACTAAGCTGGAGCAATTGGGTCGCGCTGGCAAAATCGTAGTTACAAAAGAAAACACAACTGTTGTTGAAGGTGCTGGCGACAAGGCTTCCATCGAGGGCCGCGTAACCCAAATCCGTCAACAAATCGAAGATACTACTTCCGATTTCGATCGTGAAAAACTGCAAGAGCGTCTGGCTAAATTGGCTGGCGGTGTAGCAGTAATCAAAGTCGGTGCAGCTACTGAAACCGAACTGAAAGAGAAAAAACTCCGCATCGAGGACGCTCTGAACTCTACTCGCGCAGCAGTAGAAGAAGGTATCGTACCTGGTGGTGGTACTACTTTGATCAATGCAATCAAAGCGGTTGAAGCGATCAATGTAGGTGGCGAAGAGGCTGTAGGTGTACAAATCGTACTCCGTTCCCTGGAAGAGCCAGTTCGTCAAATCGCTGCGAACGCAGGACTCGAAGGTTCTGTAATCGTAGAGCGTCTGAAAAAAGAAGCAGTGGGCATCGGCTTCAACGCTGCAACTGAAGAGTATGTAAACATGCTCGAAGCTGGTATCGTTGACGCAGCGAAAGTTACTCGCTCCGCTCTGTCCAACGCTGCATCTGTAGCGGCTATGTTCCTGACTACAGAAGCAGTAATTGCTGACAAACCAGAAGAAAACAAAGCTCCTATGGGCATGCCAGATATGGGTGGCATGGGCGGTATGGGCATGATGTAAGAAAGCGGCTCGCCGTTTTCTTCAAAGAGAGGCAGACAAATCGTCTGTCTCTTTTTATTTACTTGCTGATTTTTTAAAAGAGCGAAAAATTTAGCACCATTCCGTTAGGCGCGCTTACACTATTTGGGGAGTGCGACACGGAATGTTTGACTATTTCAATGCTTCCAAGCAATTTATCGGAGGACTGACGTCGGAGGTGATAAAATGAGTAAGCGCTGGATTAGCATTGATCTGGATGGAACCTTGATGCAAAACCCGTTTGGAGCGTGGGTATTTCCAGAGATAGCGCGTGTGATCTCCATTCAATTGGGGAGAGAGCATGACATTGTTTCTGAAATGGTAGCCGAGCATGAGCAGCGTATGTCCCAAAAACGCTATGTAGACGCGTATGATTGGGATGATATCCTCGCTAGTAGATGCGATGCATGGAGTATAGAAAAAATGCTTGATATTGAATCGCTGGTTCGGAAACACTCTGTAATGCCCAAGGTTAAGTTGCTCGAGGATGGAATACTCCAGATGCTCGAGGAGATAAAGAAGCGGGGCTTTTCTTTAGCGGTGGTCACTAATGGTTTTTACAAGTTTCAGGCACCAGTAATGGAAGCATTAGGCTTGCTGGAATACTTTGATGAGATCATTACGCCAGAACGAGCTGGTACTGGCAAACCTGATCCAGCTATTTTGGAAAAACTGCAGGGAGAAGTAATTGCTCATGTAGGAGATCGTTTGGATCATGACGTTCAACTTGCTAACCGCAGTCATGTAACCTCTATTTTAATTGAGCGAAATTTGCCAGAGGAATTGCTGAAGCTCCAACCGCAGATGCGTGCAAATGATCACGGAATGCCCTTGTTTTGCTTGGAGAAGTGGAGGAGGGAGTGCAAGAACCCATTATTATTAGAGCTTCCGGAGCTTTTCATGCCGCGAATTGTTATTCATTCTATGGGAGAATTGCTTTCTGCTCTGGATGAACAGGGGATGGGATAAAATTCTAGGTAATAATGCTTGCGTTTTTGCTTCCGGCTTGGTATGATAACTCTTGTCGCTTTTGAAGGGAATTTTAGAGAGAATGAAAAAAACTTCGAACTTCTAAAAATAACCCTTGATTTTCAAAAGGAGATCTGATATAGTTTAAAAGGTCGGCGCCACAAGCGCTAACGACGAAAGAAAAGAACGATATGCTCTTTGAAAACTGAACAGCGAAAGCGTTAATGAGTCTATCATTAAAA